>JACZTQ010000037.1 GCA_022573605.1 Pseudomonadota bacterium
CAGGCTATGCGCGACGCCGCCTTCGACCCGGCCGAGCCGGTCGCGTTCGCGGCGCTCTCGTCGCTGGTCGCCATCGACCCGGACGCCGCGGCGCGCTGCCTGACCGGGTTTCTCCAGGACCAAGGGGATCGCGAACCAGAGCCGCGCGAGGCCGCCCCCACCAACCCTGTTAGCGCCGTCGCCCAGGGCGCAGAGGCGGAGGCCTATCTGGACCGGCTGCATGAGCGCGATCCCGCCTCCTCGACGCTGGGATCGATCCTGGCCGGGTTTCCGGACAGCGCGACACCGCCCCCCCCGGCCGACGCCGGCGAGACCGGCGCGGACAGGGTGTCCGAGAGGGTGCGACGGCAGTCGATTCAGCTTCTCGGCGGCCTTCGCGACCCCGGCACCGAGGCAGTGGATGCCCTGGTGGAGATCACCAGAACCGGTAGCGACGAGCTGTGCCGCGAGGCAATCATCGCCCTCGGCCGGATCGGCGGCCCCCGCACTCTGGCGACGATCACGCCGTTTCTCGACTCGGGTCAACTGGAGATCAGGCTCGCGGCCCTCGACGCTCTGGCCGGGGCCGGGGCGGATGCGCCGCTCGACCTCCCTCTGGAGCGCCTGCTGAGCGACCCCGAGCCGGTGGTTCGCGAGCGCGCCGTCAGGTGCCTGGCCGGCTCCCGGCCGGCGTGGGCGGCGGCGTCGTTGCGCGGGGCTCTCACCGATGACGACCTCGGCGTCTGCCGCGCCGCGCTGGATGCGATGCCCTCGGATGTTCGCACCCCGGAAATTCGCGCGGGCATACTTGCGCTGGGCTTGCGTTTCTCCGGCGAGTTGCGCCGCGAGGTGGGCGGGACGCTGCGCCGCCTCGGCGCCGCGGCCAACGGAACCGCATTGATGCTGGTGGACGCGCTGGATGACGCCGAACAGGCCGAACATCACTGGATATTCATCGACACCCTGACGGAAATTTTCGCCGCCGGGCCGGCGGAACCGACGATGGGAGGGGAGGAACTTGCGCTCCTTGGCGGCTAGAAGCCTCGCCCTCGCGGTGATCGCCGCGGCCTGGTCCGGCGCCGCCTGGCCGGACCCGGCCCGCGGCGCCGACCCCCCGGACCTGGCCAGCGGCGCCGAACCCCCGGACCTGACCAGCGGCCAGGACGTGTTCGAGGAATTCTGCGCCGCCTGCCATGGCTACGACGGCATCCGCATCATTCCCCAGGCGCCCAACTTCTCGGACGGCGAAAGCCTCGAGCAAGAGGCGGCCCTGCTGCTGGCGTCGATCCGCGACGGCAAGGGCGAGTTGATGCCGCTGTGGTCGGAGGACCTGAGCGACCGGCAGATGCTCGACGTGCTCGCGTATATCATGACGCTGCGGAGGCCCGAATGAGGATCGGCGGCGCGGCGCGGGGCAATGATCGTCGGGCGGGAGGCCGCGCCCGCGCCCCGGGGAGGCCGGCATGAGGCGCGGCCTCCATCGCCGCGCGACCCGCGCCGCCGCCACCATCGCGGTGCTCGCGGTCGTGCTCAGCGCCAGTCCGGCCTTGGCGCTCGAGGAGAACGTCTACCGCCAGGTCCTCGGGCTCGATTCGCGCCGGGTGATCTGGTTCCTGGCCCAGATGCACCTGTTCTTCGGCGCCTTCGTGCTCGGGGTGCCGCTGTTCGCCGTCATCGTCGAGGTGGTGGGCTGGCGCAACAACGACAACAAGCTCGACAAGCTGGCCTACGAGTTCACCAGCCTGCTGAGCATCGCCTTCGCCATCACGGCGGCGTTGGGCGGGCTGCTGGCGTTCGCGCTGTTCACCCTCTACCCGACCTTCATGGGCTACATGGCGGGCGTCTTCAAGGACGTGATGTTCATCTATCCGATGCTGTTCTTCGCCGAGACCTTCCTGCTTTATCTCTACTATTACGGCTGGCACTGGCTGCGCGGCACGGAGCCCATCCGGCCGCCGGTCCGGCGGCTGCTGCGCGGCGCCGGGGTAATCCTGATCGTCGCCGGGATCGGGTTTCAGTTCGGCCTCTGGGGGCCGGACATGCGGGGCGACACGCGCGCCTTCATAACCTTCCTCTACATCCTTCCGCCGGGCATCGGACTGGTCATCATCAAGGATCTGAAGAGCTCGCACATCTTCATCGGCATCATGCTGAACGTGGTCGGCACGGCGATCATGCAGGCGGCCAACAGCTGGGCCGGGTTCATGATGAGCCCGGCCGGCGTGGATGCCGAGGGGGTGATCAACGGGCCGCTCTGGCTGGCCTTCGAGAACGTGCTGGCGACCCCGATCGCGATCCACCGCATGCTCGGCAATCTCGCCTTTGGCGGGTTGATCGCCGGCGCCTACGCGGCGGTGAAATTCATCGGCGCGAAGACCGCCGAGGAGAAGGCCCATTACGACTGGATGGGTTATATCTCCAACTTCGTCGCCATCGCCGCGCTGATCCCGCTGCCCTTCGCCGGCTATTATCTGGGGCGCGAGATCTACTCGCACAGCGCCGTCATGGGCAACAACATGATGGGCGGCGATTTCTCCTGGACCTTCATCATCCAGGCGATGCTGGTCGGCTCGCTGTTCGTGATCTCCAACTACTACCTGTGGAGCGGCATGACGCGCATCCCCGGCGCCGAGCGCTACTACAAGTACATCAAGTTCATCCTGTTCGCGCTGATCGTCTCGTTCGCGATCTGGCTGACGCCGCACAACCTGCCGCTCACCGGCCAGGAGGTCGGGGAGATGGGCGGCAGCCAATACCACCCGACGATAAAGTTCATGGGCCTGATGCCGGCCAAGAACGCGGTGGTGAACCTGATCATCCTGTCCACCTTCATCAGCTTCCTGCTCTACCGGCGCGGCAACAAGAGCGAACTGGTGCCGATCAGCCGCCAGGGCCGGGCGCCGATGATCGCCATTCCGCTGGCCGGCCTGGCGGCGATCGCCATCGTCGGCCAGTACGCGATCTCGCTGTTCACTCTCGACCCGGGCGAGATGGACCTGCCGCCCGACCGGGCCCGCTATTTCCATACCGTGGGCTACCTGCTGGTGTTCCAATGCGCGGCGGCCGCCGTCGCCGTCGTGCTGGCGCTGAAGGATTTCGGCAAGCTCGCGCAGGGTCTCCTGGTGGCGGTGACCGCGTTCAACGTCGTCATCTTCCTCGGGGTCTACGGTTTCGTGGTCATGGAACAGGCCTCGCCGTTCCTCAGGAACGTCGCGGTGAGCCAGTTCCTGCAACTGATCGGCTGCCTGATCCTGATCACCGCGATCGATGTCTTCCTGTTCCGGGGGGCAAAGGAAATCGGTTCCCTGCGCTGGGGCAAGATGACCGTGCGCAGCCAGTATGCCTTGCTGCTGCTGGCCTTCATCATCACCCTGAACATGGGTCTGATGGGTTTCATCCGCTCCGGGCTGCGCGGCGACTGGCACGTCTTCGGCATCATGCGCGACACCTCCGAGTGGGCCTATACGCCGAGCAACTTCACCATGACCTCGATGGTGGCGCTGGCCGTGCTGGTGTTCATGGTCGCGGTCGCGTTCATGTTCTGGCTCGGCGGGCTCGCCGCCCGGACCAGCGGCGACGCCGAAGCCCCGCGGCGTACTCCCGAAGAGGAGCCGGCCGAATGAGCGGGGACTCCGCCCCTAACGGCGCGACGCCGCCAGAAGGCGGTGGGCTGGTGGCCTCCCTGCTGTCGCACGCCGTGGTCAAGGTGTTCGGTTTCCTGCTGCTGGTGCTGGCCACCTTTGTCTGGATCGGGCACTCGGTCACCAGCCTGACGGGCGGCAGGGCGCGCACCACCGGACCGGTCGAGATGACCCCGGAGGGCGGCGAGACGATCTTCTGGGGCAAGGGCCGGTGCTACACCTGTCACAGCGTGGGTGGCCGGGGCAGCGCCGTGCGGGGGCCGAATCTCGGCCAGTTCGGCGAGAAATTCGCCCAGCCGATCGGCGTGCGCGCCGCCGGGCGGGCCCGCGAGCGCTCCGAGAAGACCGGCGAGACCTACGCCCTCACCGACTATCTGGTCGAGAGCGTGGCCAGTCCCGGCGCCTACGTGGTCGAGGGCTACAAGAACGAGATGGCGATCGTCTACGCACCGCCGATCTCGCTCGTTCTCGACGAGATCAAGGCGGTGATCACCTACCTGCAAAGCCAGGGCGGCGAGATCGACCTCGCCGCCATCCTCGAGCCGAGCGAGATCACCCAGCGCTATTTCGCCCGCATCCAGGCGGCCACCGCCGCCGGCGGCGGCGATCCCGGCGCCGGCGCCGTGGTCTACGAGGACAACTGCATCGACTGCCATGCCCTGAACGGGGAGGGCAGCGATCTCGGCCCCGACCTCTCGGCGATCAGCGGGCGGGGGCTCAAATTCCTCGCCGAGGCCATCCTCCAGCCGGCCAAGACCCTGACCGAAGGCTACGAGACCTACGTCGTGGTGGAACAAGACGGCCGCCAGACCATCGGCCTGAAGACCCGCGACGACGCCGACGAGATCGACATCACCAAGGCCACCGGCGAGGTGATCACGATCGCCAAGGCCGACATCAAGGAGATTTCCCTCGATCCGCTGAAAAGCGTCATGCCGGACGATCTCTCCGAGGCGATGACGGTCAAGGACTACCAGGACGTCCTCTCCTTCCTGCTGCTGCTGAAAGGCGAGTGAGGCGATGCGCAAACCCCGGATAGGCCGGTTCTGGTCCGTCGCCCTGACCCTGGCGATCATCTACGCGGCGGTCAAATGGGGCATCCCGGCGGCCTCGCGCGAGATCACCGGCCTGCCCTTCCCGCTGCCGGTTCCGGGCACGCTGATTTTCATCTACATGCTGCTGGCGGTGATCGCGCTGTTCCTGCTGGTCACCTTCTCGGACGAGAACCTGGCCGAGTTCATGCACCCGATCAAGAAGCTGCTGCGCGGCGGCTATGGCCGGATCGCCCGCGCCGTGGTGATGACCTCGATCCCGTTCCTGGCCGCCTGGCAGGTCTACCAGATCGTCGTGCCCAAGGTCGCGCTGCCGCCATCGCTGCGCATCCAGCACCCCTCGTCCAACTTCCCCAAGAGCTTCGAGGCGCTGAAGAACCCGTTCGCCAACCCGACCGAGGCCGAGATCGCGGCCTTCGTCGAACAGGCCGAAGCCGACCAGGTGGAGTTCATCCCCCAGGTCATGTCCGACATCGAGGTCTGGATCGACGAGACCGGCCCCGATCACATGCTCGAATTCTTCCCCGCCGGGCCGATGGATGCCTTCCTGGCGCAGCTCGAAGCGGGCGCGGTCGACGACGCCACCGCCCGCGCCGCCCTGCTCGAGAAGAACCTGTTCGAGGGCCGCGCCCTCTACGCCATGAACTGCCGGCCCTGCCACGGCGACAGCGCCGCCGGCGACGGGCCGATGGCGGACGGCTTCAAGCTCCGGCCGATCAATTTCACCGACGCCGGAACGCTCGAGACCATCGTCGAGGGCTACACCTTCTGGCGCGTGACCAACGGCGGCCCCGGCCTGCCGACCGAGGCGACGCCCTGGGACTCGGCGATGCCGGAGTGGAAGCTGAGCCTGACCGAGGAGGAACGCTGGAAGATCATCCTGGCCGAATACGACCTGGCCGAGAAAACGCCGCGGATACCGGAGTCGCATTGAGATGGAAACGCTCCGACAGCTCCCGAGATGCGCGCCGGCGCGGATGCTGGCGGCGCTCGGCGTCGCGCTGACCCTGCTCGGCGCCGCTCCGGCCCGCGCCGCCGACACCCCCGGCGGCGCCATGCCCGAGGCCACCCCCGAGCTGGTCGAGCAGGGCCGGGCGATCTATTTCCGCCGGTGCAGCTTCTGTCACGGCCTGCTCGGCGACGGCAACGGGCCGGCGGCCGAATTCATGGACCCGAGGCCGCGCGACTTCACCCTCGGCACCTTCAAGTTCCGCACCACCCAGAGCGGCGAGTTGCCGACCGACGAGGATCTGTTCCGGACCATCAGCCGGGGGCTTCCCGGCACCGGCATGCAGAGCTTCGACGACGCCCGGATCAAGAACGGCCTGAGCGAGGCCGAGCGCTGGGCGGTGATCGCTTACATCAAGACCTTCGCGCCCGAGTTCGACGACCCGGAATTCGACCCCTACCAGACGCTGGTCGCGCTGCCCGAAAACATGGCGCCCTACAATGCCGACTCCATCGCCAAGGGCGCCGCCGTGTTCGAGCGCGCCAAGTGCTGGGAGTGCCACGGGCGGCAGGGCCGGGGCGACGGCCAGAAGGCCTTCGACCGCAAGGACGACTGGGGTTTTCCGATCCGCATCCGCAACCTGACCCATCCCTGGAAGATCAAGGGCGGGGCCGAGGTGGCGGACATCTACATGCGCTTCTCGACCGGCATCAACGGCACCCCGATGCCCTCGTTCGTCAAAGCGCTCGACGCGGACGAGCGATGGTACCTGGCCAATTTCATCAAGTCCTTGCAGCATCAGCTTACCGGCCATCAGGTGCTCAAGGCGCTGGCCGTCGAGGGCGCGGTTCCCGAGGCCCCGGACGACGCCGCCTGGGCCGAGGCCGAGCCGATGGACGTGCGCCTGACCGGGCAGGTCGTGGCCGCGCCCCGCTGGCAGAACCCGAGCATCGAACTGGTCACCCTGAAGGCCGCCTTCAACGACACCGAGATCGCCTTCCTGCTCGAATGGGACGATCCGTTCGAGGACCTGACCCACAACGACGCCGCGGTTCTCGACACCACCGAACTGAGCCGGGTCGGAGGCTACAACTCCTACGTCGCGGCCAACGACATGGTCACCCGGCAACTGGAGACCTTCCGCGACGCGGTCGCCTTGCAGTTTCCGGTCAGGCTGCCCGAGGGCACCGTGAAGCCGCATTTCATGCGCGGGGCGGCCTCGACCCCGGTCCAGCTCTGGACCTGGAAGGCCGACCTGGAGGCGGGCGGCGGGCGCTCGGTCGAAGAGGCGATCGCCCGGGGCTGGCGCCAGACGCCGCAGGTGCGGCCCGATGACCAGAGCCAGGTCAGCGCCCAGGCGGTCTGGGATCAGGGCCGCTGGCGGGTGGTGATGAAGCGGCCGCTGACGACCGGGGAGCGAAACGACGTTCAGTTCCGGCCCGGCGTGTTCATTCCCCTGGCGGTCAATGCCTGGGACGGCTCGAACGGCGAGCACGGCCTGATCATGAGCCTGTCGACCTGGTATTTCGTGCTGCTCGAGGCGCCGGTGCCGGTCCGGGTCTACCTCCTGACCGTGCTGGCCTTCCTGCTCACCGGCGCGTTCGCCCTCTGGCTGGTGCGGCGGGCCGAGCGCGAGAACCGCGAACCCGGAGGCCCCGAAACATGATCGACCGATGCGCGATTTTCCCCAGCGAACCACAGCAAGAGGAGAGGGAGAGATGAAACCCGGAATTGCCCTATCGATAGCGGCGGCCCTGCTCCTGGCGACGGCCGCCTCGGCCCGCGCCGACGCGGCCGCCGGGGCGGCGGCGTTCAAAGCCGGCCAATGCACCGCCTGCCACTACACCGAGGGCCCGGCCCGCGAGGTCACGATCGAAGATCAACTGGCCAAGACCGGGCCCGAGCTTTGGTATGCCGGCAGCAAGTTCCAGCGGCCCTGGCTGGAGGCCTGGCTCCAGGACCCAAAACCGATCCGGCCCTTGAAATACAACTCCCTGACCGAGGACAACCCGGGCGATCACCCGGTGCTGGCGGCGGCGGACGCCGCTTCCATTACCGATTTCCTGATGAGCCTGGTGTCCGACGCGGTCGAGACCGGGGTGATCAAGCCGAAGAAGCATCCCAAGGGCCGGCTGATCTTCACCAAGAAGATGCCGTGCAGCGGCTGCCACCGGTTTCCCACCAAGAAACCGTTCAAGGGCGGGCGCAGCGGACCGTCGCTGGTCGGCGCCGGCGAGCGGCTGAACCCGGACTGGATCTACGCCTACCTGAAAAGCACCAAGGTGTTCAAACCGGTCAGGATGATGCCCGTGTTCGTCGGCCTCCTGAGCGACAAGGACATGAAGTTCGTCGCCGCCTACGTCGCCAGCTTCAAGTAACCGCCAGCCGAGAGAAGGATAACGACAATGTCGAAACTGACAATTCTCGCAGTGGTGGTCGCGTCGCTCGGCCTGCCGGCGGTGGCGGCGGCGGCCGAGGTCGAGGTGATGTTCAAGTTCTACTGCGCCCAGTGCCACGGCCTCGGCGGCAAGGGCGACGGCCCGAACGTGAGCCCGGACTTCCCGGTCTCGCCGCGCAACTTCACCAGCGCCGAGGAGATGAACAAGCTGACCGACGCCGACCTCAAGAACGTGATTCTCGACGGCGGCCCCTCGGTCAGCAAATCGCCGATGATGCCGCCCTGGGGCAAGACCCTGAGCGAGGCCGAGGTCGATGCGCTGATCCGGCATATCAGGGTTCTCTGCGCCTGCAAGGGCAAGCAGGGTTGAACGGGGACAGGGCCGGTGCGGGCTAGAGGACGTAATAATAGAGGATCAGGGCGATCACCACGACGTTCACCAGAACGCCGATGAAAATGACCGCGTCGGCGAGGTTTGCCTTCCGGAACTTCATGGGCCGAATGCTTGGATGAACCGGCGGGCGTTGTCAATTCGAACCGGACCGCGAGGGTCCGATCGCCAATGGATGGGGACATGGCCAGCGACGGCAAGCGAGAGAACGGGCGATTTACCTGGGCCGGACCGGCGCTGTTCGCCTCGGTGGCGATCGCGATTGCGGTCTTCTTCTGGTGGCTGCTGTAGCCGGCGGACCGGCCCGGCCGGTGTTGGGAGGGCATGACGATGAGGAGCACCATGATCACGTTCGCGGTGGCCTTCGTGTTGTGCGTCGCGGGGTTCCTGATCCTCGACGTGGTGATCATGAATCTCCACGGCCTGTCGCTGATCTTCGAGGGGTGAGGCCGACGATGCGAACCGCGCCGACCACCAGCAAACGGTTACGCCGGGCCGCGTTGATCGCCCTGGCGGCGGTGTTGCTGGTGGTGGGATTGGGCCTGACCGGCGCCGACATCGCAGGCTTCGGCCCGGGGACGGCCCTGGCTCAAGACGTGGCCGACGCGCCGGCCTACCGCCCTGCCCCGCAACCGGGTCCCGGCGACTACCCCCGGGTCGCCGGCGTCAACAGCCGGGTGGTGGTCTGGCTGGCGGCCCAGTTGCACCTCTGGTTCGCCGCCTTCGTCCTCGCCGTGCCGATCTTCGTGCTGATCATCGAAGCCATCGGCATGGCGACCCGCGATGAGCGCTACGACAAGATGGCCTACGAGTTCATCAAGGTCAGCATCACCGCCTATTCGCTGACCGCGATCCTGGGCGGGTTCCTGCTGATCTCGCTGATCGTTTTCTACCCGGATCTGATGGGATATCTGGCCGGCATCTTCAAGGATTCGATGTTCTATTACGCGCTGATGTTCTTCGTCGAGAGCGCCTGTCTCTACCTCTATTACTACGGCTGGCACTGGCTCCAGGGCGGCTTCAGGAAATGGGTCCACCTGACCATCGGACTGATGTTGAACGCCGCCGGCACCACCCTGATGTTCCTGGCCAACGCCTGGCTGACCTTCATGATGAGCCCGGACGGCGTCGATATCGCCGGGGCGCTGACCGGCGGCGTCTGGGAGGCGATGCACAACCACCTGTGGAACCCAATCAACCTGCACCGCTTCATCGCCAACATCGCTTTTGGCGGCTCCATCGTCGGCGCCTACGCGGCCTACAAGTTCCTCAGCGCCTCGAGCGACGCGGAGAAGGCGCATTACGACTGGATGGGCTACAACGCTAACTTCATCGCCATCTCGGCCCTGCTGCCGCTGCCCTTCGCCGGCTACTACCTGGCGGCCGAGATCTACGCCTACAGCCAGCAGATGGGGATCACCCTGATGGGCGGCATCTTCGCCTGGCTGTTCATCATCCAGGCGGTGCTGATCGGCACCCTGTTCCTGTCGGCCAACTATTATCTCTGGTGCGGCATGGGCCGCAGCGACGGCGCCGCGCGCTACAACAAATACGTCAAGTATCTCGCCGTGGTGATCATCGGGGCCTTCCTGGTCTGGTTCACGCCGCACACCCTGGTGCTGACCAACGAGGAGCTGAAGGCGCTCGGCGGCCCCTACCACAAGTATCTCGGGCCCCTCGGGATCATGCCGGCCAAGAACACCGCGGTGAACGTGATGATCCTGTTCACCTCGCTCAGCTTCCTGATGTACCGGCGCGCCAACAAGATCGCCACGGTGTCCTGGGCCAGGGCCGGCAATGCCGCCCAGGCGGCGCTGTTCAGCGCCGGCATCCTCAACCTCCTGTTCCTCGGCATCTACCACGGCTACTTCACCAACACCGCCTACAAGGTCGCCGCCTCGGTGCCCCAGGTGCTCACCACCCTGATCATCATCATCGCCAGCAACGTGCTCGACAGTTTCATCTACCGGGGCGCGCGCCAGGTCGCCCCCCTGCACTGGGGCCGGATCCCGGACCGGGCCCAATACGCGCTGTTCCTGCTCGCCGTCGCCTTCACCTGGCTGATGGGGCTGATGGGCTACATCCGCTCCGGCATCCGCCAGCACTGGCACGTGGTCGGAATCATGCGCGACAACTCGCCCGAGGCTTACACGCCGACCCTGGGCTACGCCGCCAACGTGGTCTCGCTCGGCACCATCCTGTTCATGGCGATGGTGATCTTCGTCTTCTGGCTCAGCCAGCTCGGCGCTGTCAGGACCGATGCGGCCGGCTTCTGGAAGGAGCGCGGCGCATGAGAACCTTCCTCGCGGTGGTGAGCTTCAGCCTGCTGACGGTGGGTTTCTTCGCCGCCTACTCGAACTACGGCATCCCCCAGATCGAACCGGCGCCGCCGCCCGAAGTCGAGGAACTCGACCTGGCGGCGATGAGCATGGACGAGTTCGTCGCCCTCGGCGCCAGGCTCTACCAGGGCCGCGGCACCTGCACCCTTTGCCACACCGAATTGGGCGGGCGCGCGCCCTTGCTCGAGGAGGCGGCGGCGGTGGCGGCCGAGCGGATCGCGGACGAACGATACCAGGGCGAGGCCGACGACGCGGCGGGCTATCTCTACGAGTCGATGGTCGCCCCCTCGGCCTATGTGGTGGCAGGCTTCGGCAAGTCCGGCACCGGCGACACGGTGAGCCCGATGCCGAACATGGCGACCGGCAGCGTCGGGCTGAGCGAGCCGGAAATCCGCGCCATCGTCGCCTTCCTCCAGGACCTCGGCGGTTTCGAGGTGACGGTGGAGATTCCCACCGAGGCGGTCGAGGAAGCGCCGGAGGAAGCGGGCGAACCCAGACCCCCCTTCGCCACCCCCGAGGAGGCGATCGCCGAGTTCGCCTGCGGCGCCTGCCACAAGCTCGCCGGCGAGGAGGGCGAGCTCGGCCCCGATCTCACCTCGATCGGCGCCCGGCGCGCCAAGGACGACCTGCGCCGCGCGATCCTCCAGCCCAACGCCGACATCGCCGAGGGCTTCGAGCCCGATCTGATGCCGGACGACTACGGCGAACAGCTCTACGCGGTCGAGCTCGAGATGCTGGTCGACTACCTGGCGGGGTTGAAAGGGCCATGAGACGCATCCCGAAAATCCCCAGGTTGCTCCAGGCCGTGCTCGTGGTGGTCTTTTTCCATGCCGGGTTCGTCCTGGTGTTCGACTATCTCCTGGCCCAGGTCATCCCCGCCAGCCTGCTGACCATGTACATGTTCTTCGTCGTCGTCGGGGTGTTCATGGTCTTCACCTTCACCGAGGACAGCGCCCGCGAGATGGTCGCCCCGATCAAGGCGCTGGTCGAGGACCCCTCGAAGCGGCGCACCCGCAACGTGGTCTTCGCCATCGTCCCGCTGATCGCCGGCGGGTTCGCCTACAACCACATGCTGCCCCGCTTCGAGGCGCCGCTGGAGCTGCGCTCGATCCACCCCGCCCCGCCCTCCTCGGTGAAGATCGGCGACAAGCGCTACAACCTTCTGACCCTGGAGAACCCGTTCCGCGAAACCGAGACGCAGGACCCGGAGCGGTTCGCCGAACTGGTCGCCGAAGGGGCCGCGATCTACATCGCCAACTGCCAGTACTGCCACGGCGACAAGCTCGACGGCAAGGGCCCCTACGCCCGGGCGCTCAACCCGACGCCGCTGAACTTCCAGGATATCGGCACCATTGCCCAGCTTCAGGAATCGTTCCTGTTCTGGCGCATCGCCACCGGCGGTCCGGGGCTGCCCGACGAAGGCGCGCCGTGGCTCTCCTCGATGCCGGTCTGGTCCGATTTCCTGAGCGAGGACGAGATCTGGAAGGTGATCCTGTTCCTCTACGACTACACCGGCCACCGGCCCCGGGCCTGGGAGCAGGGATGATGGCGAT
Organism: Pseudomonadota bacterium; assembly: GCA_022573605.1. GTDB lineage: Bacteria > Pseudomonadota > Alphaproteobacteria > Rhodobacterales > Rhodobacteraceae > Thermohalobaculum. The sequence goes on from JACZTQ010000037.1 coordinate 12,303, forward strand.
TCAATTACCAATGCCCGTTTCACCCGGCTCATGGGGCAGCGACCCCCACCCTAACCCTCCCCCTTTCAGGGTGAGGGGATCCCGTAGCACTTGCAGCGGCGTCAAAGCCCCTCCCCTGGGAGGGGAGGGGTTGGGGAGGGGTCTGCTACGTTGGGTCCGGTCACCGAGCTTTGGTATGAACCCGAAATATGCCGCCCTGACGGCCCTGATCGCGGCCCTGCTGCTGGCCCACCCGGCGGCGGCGGCCCCCGGCGACCCCGACAAGGGCGAGGCGATCTACACCCAGCGCTGCGTTGGCTGCCACGGCGACGAGGGCGACGGCATGGGCCCTGGCGCCGAACGGCTCAACCCGCCGCCGCGCGACTTCACCATGGGTTTTTACAAGTTCCGCACCACCGGCTTCGACGACTACGTGCCCAACGACGCCGACCTGATGCGGATGATCCGCGACGGCATGCCGGGCACCGCCATGCCGGGCTGGGGGGACCTGCTGTCCGAGGCCGAGATGTGGGACCTGATCGCCTACCTCAAGGTGTTCGGCGGGCTCGAGGAGGAAGTGCCCACCGACCAGGTCGACTACGGCGAGCAGGTGGCCACCTCCGCCGAGAGCATCGCCAAGGGCAAGGCGCTGTTCAAGGATCGCTGCGACGAGTGCCACGGCGCGAGCGGCAAGGGCGTCGCCACCAAGCGGCTCAAGGATGACGGCGGCGCCCGGACCTGGCCGCGAAACCTGACCAAGCCCTGGACCTTCCGGGCCAGCAACGAGCCGCGGGACATCTTCAGCCGCATCTCGGTCGGCATCCCGGGCACCCAGATGCCGTCCTTCGCCGACCCCAAGAGCAAGAAGATCCTCACCATCGAGGAGCGCTGGCACGTCGCCAATTACGTCCATTCGCTGGCCGAGGCCACCCAGGTGGTGCGCCCCGAGAACACCGTGGTCAAGGCCGGCCGGGTCGACGGCGGCCTGCCGCACTCGCCCGACGATCCGAAATGGGCCGAGGCCGAGCCCAGCACCTTCTATCTGGTGCCCCAGATCATCGCCCGGGAGCGCTTCTTCACCCCCTCGAACGACACCATCACGGTGCGCGCGCTCTACGACGATACGGCCGTCGCCATCCTGCTGGAATGGGACGACCGGACCCGCAGCCTGCCCGGCGATCCCGGCGCCGAAACCGTCGCCGGCCCCGGCCTGTCGCAGGACGCGGTCGCGGTGCAACTGCCGGCGGTGATCCCCGAGGGCATGCGCAAACCCTATTTCGGCATGGGAGACGCGGCCCACCCGGTCAATATCTGGCACTGGCAAAGCGGCCCGGCGGACGGGGTCGAGAGCGTCCGGCTGTTCGATGCCAGGGGGTTCGGCGATCTCCAGGAGCGGCCGGCTGGCGAGTCCGGTCTGCGCGCCTCGGGCGTCTACGACGCGGGAACCTGGCGCGTGGTCATGCTGCGCCCGCTATCGACCGGCGCCGGGAGCGACATCCAGTTCAGCGAGGGCAGGTTCACGCCGATCGCCTTTGCGGCCTGGGACGGCAGCAACGGCGAGGCCGGATCGAAGCACACGATGACAACCTGGTACTGGCTGCTGTTGAAGCCGCCGACCGGATCGCGGCCCTATCTGGCGGCCCTGGCGGTGATGATCCTGATCGCCGGGGCGCAAGTCTGGTGGGCGCGGGGCGCCGCCAGGCGGCGGCGCGATGGTGAAACGTGATGGGGGACAGGGCGATGGAAAACCGGGGCGCGCGGCAAGCCGGACCACGAAAGGGCGTGGTGACCAAGCTGTTCGGCGTCATCCTGATCTTTCTCGGGGTGCTCGACAGCATGGTGTCCTGGCGCGGCGGCTTCGCGGTCAGCGAAATCTACGCCCTGATGATCGTCGCCGGGTTCGCGCTCTACGCCGTCGGGGCGATCAGGGGCGGGGGCAGACAATGAGCTGCATGGGACGGCAGTGCGCAGGGGCGTCTTTGCTCTCGACGCGGCGCCAGACACAGTCAGATAGCTGGAGGAGTCTAACATGAAACACGGCATCATTTCGGCGGTCTTGTCGGTCCTTCTGGTCTCGATGATCGGCCCGGTTCCAGGCGCCGTGGCGGACGTACAGTTTCCAAAAGCCGCGAAGACCAACGCCGACGAGGGCACGGTGCGGGAATTCGCCGACTTCTACGACCAGATCGAGGCGGCCCTGGCGTCCGAGGACATCGACCGGATCATGAGCTTCTACGCCGAGGACTATCTGCACCGCGGCATCACCAAGAAACAGCTCAAATTCATGTGGCTGGAGATCTTCAGCGAGTTCTCGGAGCTCTATTCGGTTCACATCTTCACCCGGGTCGACGTGCACGGCGGCGATGCGATCCTGGTCTGCACCGGCGCGCTGCTGGGCATTCCGCTGGAAGGCGGGGACTACCAGACGGTGGATCGCTGGGTGAGCCAGAACCACTGGCTCACCAAGGTCGACGGCCAGTGGCGGATGATCGGCGGGGCGACGCACGAGTCGCCGACCGCGAGGGGCTCGCGCAAGCTTGAGCTCCACCCCCTGTTCTAGGAGTCGCCATGATGGATCGCCAGCATTGCATCGGGACGTACGCGCCATGACGATCGACGTGGCGGTGATCGGCGGCGGCATCTCGGGCCTTGCCACGGCCTGGGAGCTGACCCGTCAGGGGCGCCGCGTGGTGGTGCTCGAGCGCCAGGTGCGCGCCGGCGGCAACGCCGTATCGGAGCGCATCGGCGGTTTCCTGATGGAGCACGGCCCCAGCACGGTGACCGCGGCTTTCCCCGACGCGGCCCGGCTGGCGCGCTCGGCCGGGCTCGACGAGCGGCGTTGCGACCTGGGTCCGGAGGTTCGCTATCGTTATCTCGTCGGCGCGGGGCGGCTGCACCGCATCTCGACCCATCCGCTCGGGTTCCTCGCCTCGGGCTATCTGTCGCCGCTGGCGCGGTTGCGGCTGATGGCCGAGATGCTGGTGCCGCGCGGCTCCGGCGAGGCCGAGGAAACCGTCGCCGGGTTCTGGAGCCGCCGCTTCGGGCGCGAATTCGCCGAGCGCGTCATCGACCCCCTGGTCGGCGGCATGTTCGCCGCAAAGGCGGGCGAGTTGTCGATGAACGCGGTGTTCCCGGCGCTGGTCGAGATCGAGCGCCAACACGGCTCGATCATCCGCGGGCTGGCGGCGCGCCGCCGGGCCGGCGGTGGCCGGATGCCGGCCCGGCAGCTCTATTCCTGGCGTGACGGCATCGGCTCCTTGCCGCTGGCGCTCGCCGAGGGACTCGGCCCGGCGGTCAGGACCGGAGTTGCGGTGCGCCGCATCGGGCGCGCGCCCGGCGGCTTTCGCATCGATGTGGGGGCCGCCGGCGCCATCGCCGCGCGGGCCGTCGTGGTGGCGACCCAGCCGCATGTGGCGGCGGGGCTGCTGGAGGTTGCCGATCCGGCGGCGGCCGAGGCGGCGGCCTCGATCGGCGCCCCGCCCCTGGCGGTGGTGTTTCTCGGCTACCGGCGACGGTGCGTCGCCCATCCGCTCGACGGGCTGGGCTATCTTTCGCCGTCCTCGGAAGGCCGCGATCTCACCGGGGTGCTGTTCTGCTCGACCATGTTCCCCGGCCGGGCGCCCGACGGCCAGGTCGCCCTGTCGGCCTATGTCGGCGGCGCCCGGTCGCCCGATCTGGCCCGCCTTTCGCCGGCGGACCTGATCGGCCTGGCGCGGCGCGAGTTCGGCGATCT
>JACZTQ010000318.1 GCA_022573605.1 Pseudomonadota bacterium
GAGCCCTCGCCACCGCCGGAGCCGCCTCCGCCGGCGCCTTCACCGCCACCTCCGCCAGAACCACCTTCGCCGCCGCCGCCGCCGCCGCCGCCCCCGGCGCCGTCCCCGGCATCGCCACCGTCTTTGTTGCCCCGGCCCGGGTTGTCCGGGTCGGAGTTGCCCTCGCCGTTGTCCGACGGGTCGCCGTTCTCGTCGCCGTTGCCTTGGCCGTTGTTGTTGCCGTCGTTATTGCCGTTGTTGCCCTGGCCGCCGCGGCCTTCGCCTTCGTTCGAGGCGTGGGCGGCGGGCGCGCCAAAGGACACCTCGCCGTCGCCGGAGATGTCCATGCCAAGCGGCAGCACCATCGCGATCAGCGCGATCGCGGTGCTGCGCAGCAATATCATTGCCGGTCTATCCCGGCGCAAACGCGGAAGCATTCCCCTCTCCCTTCCTCGATCGCGTTTCGGCACGAAACACCTGTGCCGGATTTTCAGGCAAGCGAATGAACGGTCAATTGATATCCGTCGTTTCAGATCGGGCAAACCCGATTTCGCGCGGCCAATTGACCCCGTCAGCATCAAAACCGACGGAAAGACCCGTCACGGCGCGGATCCGGTCGATCGAGAGGATATCGGTTACGCAAGTCAGCACTGATCTTCCTCGACACATGTTCAGCCGCGGCAGGCAGATCGCCCGGTGGCGTTCGCCCGTGCGGTCCAAAGACACCGGATTCTAACATGCCTCTCTTCAAGCTGCGACTAAAAACTATGCTTCAACCGCCTCATTTCCAGCCAAAAAGCTGGAAATTGATACCCACGCGACTCAATGGGGATGGCTCCGGTAGTGTGCCCTTGGGCCGATGCACGGATCGGTTGTGCCGCGCCCTGCGGCCATAATGCCGGCCAACACCGGCGGCCGGCGCGGTTCGGGTCGGCGTTGTCGGTGAGATGGGGTGGTTGGCGAGAGGCCCCGAGAGCTCATTTCCAGCCGCCGGAAATGAGAGCCTGCTCCTCACTGATGGAAATGTCAGGACCTGCCGGCGTTGAACTGCCGCTGAACTCAACACCAGTGGCCTCTGTCGGCGTGGCGCCGGCGCCCTCGGTGGTCTCGGCGCCTGTCGTGCCGCTGCCCGCTGTCGCGCCTTGCTCAACGGAGGTGGTGTTGGCGGCAAGCTGCTCGCCGGCAACGGATGTGTGGTCTGAACTCTGGCTATCGCCGCCCTTGTTGTGGACGACAAAGCCGTTGGCGACATAGCTGTGGTCGCCGTCAAGGATAAGGTTGTAGACGCTGTCCGCGGGATCCCCCTCGGCGCGGGTCAGCCGGTGCAACACCAGATGTCTGAAACTGACGGTGGGCGCGAGCGCCAGCGCGCCGGCGGTCTCCCCCGAAACCGCGCCCGCCGCGATCAGCACGTCGCCCGCCGCCAGTTCCGCCACCTCCAGCCCCGGCGATTCCAACCGGGTGACGACCCGGTCCAGCGCTCGCCAGCCGCCGGGCGTCAGGAAGGGATGCTCGGCGGTGAAGAACGGCTGGTGCTGGTTGATGCCGAAAAGCGCGCGCCGTCCCAGCGGGACGATATGCATGCCGGTCACACGGTTGACACCGCCGGCGCGGCCGATCACCCGGTCGCCGGGAAGGATCCCGGCAATCGGGCGCTCCGCCCCGTCGGCCATCAGGACATTGGTGTCCGCCGTGAAACAACATTGCGCATGGGCCAGTGGCAGGTCGAAGAAACCGCCTTCGGAGCTCACCGCAGGCGGGGTCAGGCTCAGTACGCAAATCATGGCCGTCGAAGCGGCCAGTGAGCCCAACGTTACGCGACTGCGATACATTCGTTGTGATTCCCCTGAAGGTTTCATCAGTCGGACAACACCTGTCCCGGTCGATTCTTTCGCCGGATCGAAATTTTTTCTTTCGCCCGATCGAAATTTTTTTGAAGGAAATCGGCCGCTGCGGTGTTATCGAATCAAATAGTCTTGGAGGGCATTGGCAAGGTTAGGCGCGTGGAACCCCGGATCGAGAAGGAGATCATCGCTCTCCTGCCGCGTCTGAGGCGATTCGCGCTAGCGCTCACAAGGTCCGTGCCGGCGGCCGACGACCTGGCCCAGGCAACCGTCGAGCGCGCCATTGTCAACCTCGACAAGTGGCAGCCGGGAACCCGGCTCGACAGTTGGATCTACCGGATTGCGCACAACCTGCACCGGAACGAGATGCGCAATCAGGCGACAAGGGGCGAGAAGCTCGGCATCATCCAGGCGGAAGCCGAGCACGCCCTGGACGGCGAGCGGGCAGCGATGGCCCGGCTGGAATTCTCGGCGGTGAGCGCGGCGATCGCGCGGCTGCCGGAAGATCAGCGAACGGCGCTCCTGCTGGTCGCGGTCGAAGGCCGCAGCTACCGGGAGGCGGCCGAGATCACCGGCGCCAGCGTCGCCGCGTTGACGAGTCGAATCGCCCGGGCCCGCGAGGTGCTGCGAGGCGTTGTCGAGAGGAGCGACTGAGGAATGAGCGAAGTGACGGCGCAAATGCTCTCGGCCTATCACGACCGGGAACTCGGGCTGGAGGAGACCTCCCGCCTGCGCCGCACCATTGCGGCCGACGCCGAGGCCCGCGCGCTCGTCGATGCCTTCGCCCGGATCGACGACGCGGTGCGCGAAAGCTTCGCCGAGGACCTCGACGCACCCATTCCATTGGATCTCGCCCGCGCCGTTCGCTCCGGCATGGCTGGACGCCGGCGCCGCGCCATTGGCCGCACGGTCCTGCGTTGGGCCGGCCCCGTCGCCGCGGCGATCGCCGTTGTGGTGTTCGGCAATCACTGGGTGGAACAGCGCACCGAACTGGCTCTGGCGGAGCGCGAGTTGCAGATCGCCGCGCTGACCGACCGGGTGGTGCAGGATGCGCTGGAGAATGCCCTCAGCGGCGCCGCGGTGTCGATGGCCGACGACGATCTCTCCGGCGTCGTGTCGATCACCCCGACCCGGACCTATCGCAGCGAGACCAAGCACTGGTGCCGCGAATTTGTCGAGGAAGTTGTGATCGACGGCAAGCACACCACCCGCTTCGGTCTGGCCTGCCGCGAGAATTCCGGCGAGTGGCGCCGGGTCCAGACCCGGCTGCCCGGCAGCACGCCGCCGCCGGTCGGCGCGGTGCTGTAGGCGCCGGTCGCAAAAGCCATCCCCACCCCGCCGATGACTCATGCGGGCCGCAAGCACCAGGCGGCGCCGTCGCAGCCTCCCCCCCGACCCCCCCTCCCAAGGGGAGTGGGGGGCGAAATCGGCGGGGGCGGCGCGGTTGCCCGATCGGTTCCGATCGAGGGCCGGTGGTATTCCCTCTCACGCCTTCGCGAGCATTCTTGACTCGCCGGTAAAATCTCCCCACGATCCACCCGGCATGGCCACGAACCGATGGCCATCGCAGTCGTCATGCAGGCGGACTTCCTTGGCGGCACAACGGTGCACGCACCGGGTGCCGCCGGC
>JACZTQ010000319.1 GCA_022573605.1 Pseudomonadota bacterium
CCAGCCATGGCGCCCCGGGCCTGGGCGCGATCCAGCAGTGGGACGCCAAGGCGAAGTCCTGGTCGATCATCACCCCCTACATGGAGGCCGACCGCGAGGTGGTCGACGCCCTGATCGCCGAGGACAGTGCGGCCTATGCGGCGGAGAACAACATCACCCCGCGTGATTGCTGATGCGAGAATGGGCCGTCCCCCGATGGAAGGGGGGCGGCCCACCCGTTCGTTTGGCGATTTGAACAGGTGAGCCGTCATCCCCGCGCAGGCGGGGATCTCCGGCCGAGAGAGGTTCCGGCCAGGCCGTGGCATGACGCCCGGGGGGGCGAGGGAGAACAAGAGATGCTGGACGCGACGCCGGAAGAGGGGGGAAAGACCGAGACCCTGCTCGAGGTCAACAACATCGAGGTGATCTACAACCATGTCATCCTGGTGCTGAAGGGCGTGTCGCTGAGTGTGCCCAAGGGGGGCATCATCGCGCTGCTGGGCGGCAACGGCGCCGGCAAGACCACCACTCTGAAGGCGATCTCGAACCTGCTCCATTCCGAGCGTGGCGAGGTCACCAAGGGCGCCATCGTGTATCGCGGCCAGCCGGTGACGGAACTGGACCCGGCCGAGCTGGTCCGCAAGGGCGTGATCCAGGTGATGGAGGGCCGGCGCTGCTTCGAGCACCTGACGGTGGAGGAGAACCTGATCACCGGCGCCTATACCCGCACCGACGGACGGGCCGCGGTCAAGGCCGACCTGGAGATGGTCTACGGCTATTTTCCCCGCCTCAAGGACCGGCGCCGCAGCCAGGCCGGCTACACCTCGGGCGGCGAGCAGCAGATGTTATCGATCGGCCGGGCGCTGATGAGCCGGCCCGAGACGATCCTGCTGGACGAGCCTTCGATGGGCCTTGCGCCGCAGCTCGTCGAGGAGATCTTCGAGATCGTCAAGGGCCTCAACGAGAACGAGGGCGTCAGCTTCCTGCTCGCCGAGCAGAACACCAACGTGGCGCTGCGCTTCGCCCATTACGGCTATATTCTCGAGTCCGGCCGGGTGGTGATGGACGGTCCGGCGGCGGATTTGCGCGAGAACCCGGACGTGAAGGAGTTCTACCTCGGCATGTCGGAGAAGGGCCGCACCAGCTTTCGCGACGTGCGCTCGTATCGCCGACGCAAGCGCTGGCTGAGCTGATCGTGGGGCGATCGGGCCGGGGCCGCCATATGCGGCATCGTCGCAAGCCTCCCCCCCGACCCCCCTCCCAGAGGGAGTGGGGGGCGAAATCGGCGGGGGCGGCACCCCTCCCCGAACGATACAGGGTTATTGGATGACTGATTTTCACGACGATCTGGAGACCCGCGATCCGGCGCTGCGCGAAGCCGCGCTGTTCGCGAGCCTGCGATCCCAGATCGCCAGGGCCCAGGCCGAGGCGCCGGGCATCTCCCGGCATCTTGGCGGCGTCGAGGCGGCGGCGGTGACCGGCTGGGCCGAACTGGCGGCGCTCCCGGTCCTGCGCAAGTCGGCGCTGATCGAGATGCAGCGGGCCGATCCGCCGTTTGGCGGGCTGACCACCCGGCCGGCCGGGCAATTCGACCATGTGTTCCAGTCGCCCGGGCCGATCTACGAGCCGGGGCTCTCGTCGGTGCCCGACTGGTGGCGCCTGGGCCGCGCACTCCACGCCGCCGGGTTTCGGCGCGGCGATATTGTCCATAACTCGTTTGCCTATCATCTGACCCCGGCGGGCCAAATGATGGAATCTGGCGCCCGGGCGCTGGGCTGCGCGGTGCTGGCGGCTGGCGTCGGCAACACCGAGGCGCAGGCCGGCGCGGCGGCCGATGTGGGGGTGACGGCCTATGTCGGCACGCCCGACTTCCTGAAGGTGCTGCTGGACAAGGCGGCGGAGATCGGGCGCGATCTCTCCACGATCCGCCGCGCGCTGGTCTCCGGCGGGCCGCTGTTCCTCTCGTTGCGCCGGGAATATGCCGACCGGGGAATATCCTGCCTGCAATGCTACGCCACCGCCGATGTCGGCTCGATCGCCTACGAGACGACGGATCGGTCGGGCGTCCTGGAGGGCATGGTGGTGGACGAGGGCGTGATCCTGGAGATCGTCCGCCCCGGCACCGGTGACCCGGTGCCCGCGGGAGAGGTCGGCGAGGTGCTGGTCACGGCGCTGAACCCGGACTACCCGCTGATCCGCTTCGCCACCGGCGATCTTTCCGCGGTGCTGCCCGGCGCCAGCCCCTGCGGGCGCACCAACATGCGCATCAAGGGCTGGATGGGACGCGCCGACCAGACCACCAAGATAAAAGGCATGTTCGTCCACCCCGAGCAGATCGCCGAAATCGTGAACCGCCACCCGGAGGTGGTCAAGGCCCGCCTCACCGTGACCCGCGTCGGCGAGCGGGACGCGATGACCCTGGCGGTCGAGGCCGCGACCCCGTCGCCGGAGCTCGCCGCCGCGGTGGGCGAGACCATGCAGGCGGTGCTCAAGCTCCGGGGCGAGGTCGAGGCCGCCATTCCCGGCTCGCTGCCCAACGACGGCAAGGTGATCGACGACATCCGCAAGTTCGACTGAAGGGGCCGGAAGATGGATCAGGGGCTCACCATCGAGACCATGGTCCTGCTGGCCGGGTTCGCCGTTCAGGTGGCGACGGCGGCCTGGTATCGGTTCCGGCTCGACCTCGAGATCGAGGCGATGGCGCCGGAGGCGCGCGAACGGCTCGGCTGGGAGCACCACGGGATCGGCACCTTCAAGCGGCACCGCCGCCGCATCGCCAACCGGCTGATGCTGCGCGGCCTGCCGTCCTGGGTGCCGCTGTCGGAGCAGGGGCGCCGGCATCTCATGTGGCTGCGGGTGCTGGGGCTGGGCTCGGCCTTCTATATCGTCGTGGTGCCGGCGCTGGTCGCGGGCGCCTGGGCCCTGATGCCGCTGCTGGGTGCGCCGATGGTCGTTATCCTCGGGCTCTACGGCTGGATGGTCGGGCCGTGGCAGGACGCGCGATGAGCCGGGGGCCTCGGATCGCCGTGGTCGGCGCCGGGATCATCGGCAGCGCCATTGCGTTGGCGCTGAGCGCACGCGGGGCCCGGGTGACTCTGGTCGATGCGGGCGGCGAGCGGGCCTCGGACAATTCGTTCGGCTGGATCAACGCGAGCTGGTTCAACCGGCCCGACTATTTCCGCCTGCGCCAGTTCTCGATGGGCGCCTGGCGGCGCTGGGCGGAGCGGGTGCCGGGCCTGGCGCCGCACTGGACCGGCGGCCTGTCGTGGGAACTGGAGGGCGAGGCGCTGGCGGCGTTCGTGCGCGACCACGGCGCCATGGGCTATGCCCTGCGCCTGGTCGGGCGCGACACCATCCGGGAACTGGAGCCGGGGCTGGCCGCGCCGCCGCCCCGGGCGGCGCTGGCCGCCGAGGAGGGTTTTGTCGACGCCGGCGCGGCGGCCACCGCCCTGCGCGCGGCGGCGCTGGA
>JACZTQ010000320.1 GCA_022573605.1 Pseudomonadota bacterium
GATCAGCTCAGGCCGGGCTGCCGGCCGCCTGCACCGGTTCGATCTGGAACGCCTGCCCTGCCGCCATCATGCAGGCGGTGCCCTGCGGGCTGGTGATCAGGATGGTCCAGCTTCCGGTCTCCTCGGAAGCGTAGAGCTCGACCACCCCGCGGCCCTCGGCCAGACCCATCGAGCGGCGGGTCTCACCGTATTTTTCGTCAAGCTGGCGCACCATATCGGCCCGTTTGCCGCAAACCATCTGCACACGGGCCATCTGCACACGGGCCATCTGCGCCCCGGCAGGGGCGGCGGGCAGAACGATGCCGACGAGAGTTGTAAGCACGAGGGCAGACATCAAAGCGCGTTTCATCGCGGTCACCTTTCCGGGCACGACGGCCGCAAGGGGTGAGAGGGGAAACGCCAAATTCTGGTGCCTTGGGCCTGGTGCCTCTCAGTTCTGGGGGCGGGTTCGGTTGCCCCGGTTGACCCCGGGTTCCCCAGGGCGAATCGCACCCTTCAGACTGGCAGGCCCGGCCTAAAACAGCGTTAACCACCCGTTTTCGGAGCCGCTTTCGGAATTGTCGGCACCCAGCAATAGCCCTCCGGGTCGAGGATATAGGCCTCGCGCACCCCGTGCGGCTTGTCGGCGGACCCGGCCAGCACCACGCCGCCCAGCTCGTCGGCCAGAGCGCGCGCCACCGCCTCGGCGGCATCCGGATCGCGGCCGTAGAGACGCAGCTCGGCGCCGGCGCCGCGGCCCTCGGCGGCGGTGGCGATGCCGCTGAGCGGGTGGTCCCGGTAGCTGCGGTCGCTGTGCAGCATCCACACCGCCCCCTGGGCCCGCAGAATCGCGAAGTCCCGGTCCCAGTAGTCGACCACCGCGTCCAGCACCCGGGCCTGGAACCGCGCCGCCGCCTCGACGTCGCCGACCAGCAGGTTCAGCCCGATTCCCGGCCCCAGCGCGCGGCCGAAGGCATCGGCGTCGGGGCGGCCCTCGCCCTCGGGCGGCAGGATGTCGTCTTGAGCCATGGTGTTACCTCGCGATTCTCTGCCACCGATTCTGGGCAACCGATTCTCTGCCGCCGATCCTGCCGCCCACCGCGCCACCGCGCAATGCCGCACAATATCGAGGCTTGCGGAGGGCGGCCCCGCCGCATAGGGTCGCGCCGGATTTTCGACCCGCAGGAGGGCACACCGATGCCGAACACGTCCCGCCCGCGCCGCTCCGTCCTCTACATGCCCGGCTCGGGTGAGCGCGCGCTCGAGAAGGCCCGCAGCCTGCCCGCCGACGGGCTGATCCTCGATCTCGAGGACGCGGTCGGGATCGCCGAGAAGGAGACCGCGCGCGGGCTGGTGGCCGAGGCGGTGCGCCGGCGCCCGTTCGGCAAGCGCGAGGTGATCATCCGGATCAACGGCCTCGACAGCCAATGGGGCGGGGCCGATCTGGAGATGGCCGCCGCCGCCGGGCCGGACGCGATCCTGGTCCCCAAGGTCGAGGACGCCGCCGCCGTGCAGGCGGTCGCGGCCCGGCTGGCCACCCTCGGCGCGCCCGAGCGCACCCGGATCTGGGCGATGATGGAGACCCCGCTGGCGATGCTCAACGCGCCGGAAATCGCGGCCTCGTCGCCCCGGCTGTCGTGCCTGGTGATGGGCACCAACGACCTGGTCAAGGAGCTTCATGCCGAGCATACCCAGACCCGCACGCCCGTCGTCACCGCGCTGGGGCTGTGCGTGCTGGCGGCGCGGGCCTACAAGCTGTCGATCCTCGACGGGGTCTGCAACGCGATCAGGGACGAGGACAGCCTGCGGGCAAGCTGTATCCAGGGCCGCGAGATGGGGTTCGACGGCAAGACCCTGATCCACCCGGCGCAGATTGCTGTCACCAATGAGGTTTTCGGACCCTCGGAGGCCGAACTGGACCTCGCCCGGCGCACCGTCGAGGCCCTGCGCGAGGCCGAGGCGGCCGGGCGCGGGGTCGCCGTGGTCGACGGCAGGCTGGTCGAGAACCTGCATGTGGAGAACGCGCGTCGCCTGCTCGCCCAGAGCAAGGCGATCGCGCAGATGCATGGCAACGCCTGAGCGTGAAGAAGGAGACTGACGATGACCCTGATGATCCTCGGCCTCGGCCTCTGGTGGGCCAGCCATCTGTTCCCGATCTATATGGCGGACCGTCGGGCGAGCGTCATCGCCCGGCTGGGCGCGGGCCCCTATAAGGCGTTGTTCGCACTTGTTTCCCTGGGCGCACTGGTGCTGATGGTGGTCGGCTACCGGCAAGCGGATTTCGTGACTGCCTGGAACCCGCCCGGCTGGACCGTCCACCTCAACAACCTGTTGATGTTGCTGGCGATTTTCCTGATGGACGCAACAAAATTCAAGAGCAGCGCCCGGCATTACATCCGCCACCCGATGCTGACCGCGGTGAAAGTCTGGGCGGTCGCCCATCTGTTAGTCAACGGCGATCTGGCCTCGATCCTTCTGTTCGGCGGGGTGCTGGGCTGGGCGGTCGTGGCAATGATCGGCTCCAACCGGCGCGACGGGGCGTGGGACCGGCCGGCGAAGGGCGATATGGCCGGGCTGGTCCGCCACGGCATCGTCACCGTGGTCATCTTCGCGGCAATCGTCGCCATCCACGGGCCGCTTCTGGGCGTCTATACCTTCCCGCAATGAGGCCGGGCGGTGATGAAGGAAGAGGCGGGCGCCTACAGCGCGGACACGAAGTCCGGCGATCCCTGAGCAAGCGCGCCCGGGGCCCGCGGCCTCGACAACAGCCGCTCCATGGGCAAAGATGGTTAATTGCGTTGCACGGGCGCGTCATTCGGCGGTTGTGACCGCTACGGGCAGCGTTTTCCGGTTGGTTTGACACAGCGATGGCATCACCGGTGTCGAGCTTGATCGGCGAGGTGGCGTTGTCGGTCATGCGAACGCCCCGGATCGCGGCTGCCCGCGCAGGGCGTTGATCATGGTCAGGATTGTGGAGAAGACGCGCCGCAGGATGGCGACCTCGGCCATCTGGAAGATGGCGTAGCGCCCATGACGCACCAGCCGCGCCCCGGTCTTGATCAGGCGTTTGCGCAGGCTGGTCAGCGACCAGCGCCCGATCTCCTCGGGTGTCGCCAGCGTGCGCAGAATGTTCTCCAGGTTGCAGGCCAGCGCATGAAGCTAAAGGCGAACCTCATTGGCGGCAAGGCGGGACGGATGGCGGCGGAATAGCGGCTTACACCAAAACGGGTGCAAATCTACCGCTAAAGGCCCGGCAGCGATTGACAGGCGGGCGCATTGATCTCACGCTGAACACCCGAAGCAGAGAGGCGGACGCCATGAACGTCACGCATATCCTGAAGCTGAAGGGCTCCTCGACGGTCGAGACGATTACTCCCGACACCAGTGTCGCCACCGCCTGCGCAATCCTGGCCGAGAAGCGCTTCGGCGCCCTCGTCGTC
>JACZTQ010000321.1 GCA_022573605.1 Pseudomonadota bacterium
TTCTCTCTGCTTGCGTGGAGGGATCGTCGCGCAGCGCCTGAAGGTGATCGGCGATGGCGTCGAGGGTGGTGTTCCAGACCGCTTTGAACCGCGCCAGCCGGGCCAGCGTCTCGTCCAGATAGCGGATCCGGTGGGGCATTCCGAACAGCCAGGGGTGAATCCCCAGGGTGAAGCTGCGGCCCGAGCCGGCGCCTTCCTGGTGCAGCACCCTGAAGCCCTCCTCGACCAGCGCCGGGTAGCGCGGGCTCAGCAGGCGGCGGTGCCAGAGCAGTTGCACGTCGTCCAGTTCCGACTGGCAGGGGATCGACAGGATCGGCGGCGCGGTCGTCATCCAGTAGGGCTGGTCGTCGTTCGGCCAGTCGGCGAGGTAGCGAAACCCCGCCTCGGCGAGAAGCTGCGGCGTGCGGGCGCTTTGGCCGAAATCCTGCGAGATCCAGCCCAGCGGGCGCTTGCCGGTGGCCCGCTCGATGGCCTCGGCGCAGTCGGCGATGAGGGCGCGTTCCCGGTCCTCGCTCAGGGCGCTGGAGACCATCCGGGTGGCGTGGCTGCCGTGGGCGGCGAAGGCCCAGCCCCGGCGCAGGCACTCCTCGACGAGTTGGGGGTAGCGGGTCAGCGCCGAGGCGTTGGCGGCGACGGTGGCGCTCAGGCCGTGGCGGTCGAGCACCTCGAAAATGCGGAAGATGCCGCACCTCGCGCCGTATTCGCGCCAGGTGTGGCTGCGGATGTCGGGCCGGAAGTCGCCCAGGGGGTCGCCGAAGCGGGGGTCGCGCAGGGCGCCGCGCGGCGGGTCCAGCTCCCAGTGCTCGAGATAGACCACCGGGGCGAAGGCGACCCGCGCGGCGCCGGGCCAGCGCAGCGGTGCGCGCCCCGGCAGCGGCGCGAAGGGGTAGAGGTCGTGGTCCATGCCGGGGGCGCGGTAGGCGGTCATGGCGCGGCCTCGCCGGTCTGCGCCAGATACCACTCGGCGATCTCGGAGCCGGTCGCCAGCCAGACCTCGTCATGGCTGGCGATGTGGCGCAGCGCCCGCTCCAGCGCCCGGATGCGGTGCGGCTGGCCCATGATGTAGGGATGCAGCGCCACGCAGACCACCCGGCCCTGCTCCGCCCCCTCGCGCCAGAGGGTGTCGAAATGGTCGATGATCATCTGGGCGAAATCGTCCGCCTCGATGTGGTGGCGCCAGACCATCGCGTCGTTGATGTCCATCTGGTAGGGGAGGGTGATCAGGCTGCCCTTGCGCACCCTGATCGGGGTCGGCTGGTCGTCGTGATACCAGTCGCACAGGTAGCTGATCCCGGCCTCGGCCACCAGGTCGGGGGTGTTCCAGGTGAAGGTCGCGGCGGGCGAGAACCAGCCGGCGAGCTGGCGCCCGGTGAAGCGGCGGTAGGTCTCGACGCAATCGGCGATGACGGCGCGTTCCTCCTCCTCCTCCATGTCCCAGTGATACTGCGTGTTGTAGACGCCGTGGCACATCACGTCCCAGTTTCGGGCCATCGAGGCCTCGTGGATCTCCGGGTAGTGCTCCCAGTTCGCCAGGTTCAGCGACAGGGTGCAGGGGATGCCCAGCTTGTCCGTCACCTCGGCCATGCGCCAGAGCCCGACGCGGTTGCCGTAGTCGCGCAATCCGTAGCCCAGGATGTCCGGGTGCGGCATGCGCGGCCAGGGGTCGCGGGCACCGATGGGGCTGGGCAGGAACTCGTAATGCTCGACATTGGGCACCACCCACACCGCCACACGCGCCCCGCCGGGCCAGGTCAGCCGGGGGCGCTCGGTGATCGGCGAGTAGGGGATGCGGTCCTCGATCATGCCCGACCCCTTGATCCCGCGTCCGTCCTGCCGTCATCGCCGGGCTTGACCCGGCGATCCGGTCCGGACCTCAATGCCGGGGGCGGAACGGAGGCACGAGGATGACCAAGATCGATCTGCGGCTGGCGGGCGGCACCGTGCTGCTGCCCGACGCCGGGCTGACCCAGGCGGATATCCTGATCGCCGATGGCCGCATCGCCGAGGTGACCGCGCCGGGCGGCGGCGGCGCGGCGGCGCAGACGGTCGCGGTGACCGGCCTGACCGTGCTGCCTGGCGCCGTCGACGCCCATGTGCATCTCGGCCACGGCGCCGACATCTCGCGCCCGCGGGTCCCCTCGGACGCCGCCACCGAGACCGGCGCGGCGGCGATCGGGGGGGTGACCTGCTTTATCTCCTACGTGATGAGCGCCGAACCCTATGCGGGAGTATTCGACGCGTTGGTGGCGGTCGCCGAGGCCGGCGCGCGAATCGATTTCGGGCTGCATTTCGTCATCGCCACCGACGACCAGCTCGCCGAGTTGCCCGGCTACATCGCCCGCGGCGTGCCGACGGCGAAGCTGTTCATGAACATCCGCGGCGACGAGGGCGCGCGGCTCGGCCTGCCCGGGACCGACGACGGCTTCCTGTTCCGGCTGCTGGAGACCCTGGCGGCCCATGGCGGCATGTTGTGCCCGCATCCCGAGAACATCGAGGTCGCCTGGGTGCTGCGCGACCGGGTGATGGCGGCCGACCCGGAGGGCAAGCGCGGCCTTGCCGCCTGGAACGACACCAGGCCGCCCTTCGTCGAGGCCGAAGCCCTGAGCCGCGCCTGCTATTTCGGGCGCATCACCGGGACCCCGGTGCACGGCGTGCATACCTCGTCGGCCGAGGCGCTGGCCGCCGCCGTGCGCCAGCGCGAGGCGGGGGCCCGGGTCAGCATCGAGACCTGCCTCCACTACCTGACCCACGACACCGGCAGCCCGATCGGCGCGATCGGCAAGGTCAACCCGCCGCTGCGCCCGCCGGAGGACCGCGAGGCCCTCTGGCGGGGCATCGCGGCGGGGCAGATCGACACCATCGGCAGCGACCACATCCACCGCCCGGCGTCGTCCAAGGAGGGCAATATCTGGCAGGCGCAGCCGGGTTTCCCCGGCCTCGACGCTTTCCTGCCGGCGCTGATCACCGAGGGCCATGTGCGCCGCGGCATCGCGCTCGAGCGGCTGGTGGAACTGGTCAGCCGGAACCCCGCCCGGATCATGGGGCTGGCGCCGCGGAAGGGGGAGATCGTGGCCGGGGCCGACGCGGACCTCGCCATCCTCGACATGAATGCGCGCTGGACCGTGGAGCGCGGCGCGCTGGCGACCGATGCCGGGTTTTCGATCTACCAGGGCCACGAGATGGCCTGCCGGGTCACCCATACGCTCTCGCACGGGCGCTTCGTGGTGCGCGATCGCGTGTTGCAGGACGATGCGGTCGGGACCGGCCGCTTCGTCCCTCGCAAGCTCTAGGCCCACGCGCCACGCCGCCGCAACGCGCCCCTCTCCCCCCTCGTGGGGGAGAGCTGGAGAGGGGGGGACGCCGCAGGCGTTCCCGCCTGGCGGCCCCCGG
>JACZTQ010000322.1 GCA_022573605.1 Pseudomonadota bacterium
GGCCCCCGGCGCGCTATGAGCGGCGGGCCAGCCAGGAGCCGCCGCCATGCCCTATGCCGCCTTCGACCGCTCGATCAAGATCGCCGCCTCGATCCTCGCCGCCGATTTTGCCGACTTCGGGCGCGAGTGCGCGGCCGTCGAGGCCCAGGGCGCCGACTGGGTCCATGTCGACGTGATGGACGGCCATTTCGTGCCCAACATCACTTTCGGCCCGGCCATGTGCCAGGCGATCCGGCCCCACATCAAGGGGGTCATGGACGTCCATCTGATGATCGCCCCGGCCGACGCCTACCTGGAAGCCTTCGCCGAGGCCGGCGCCGACATCCTCACCATCCATGCCGAGGCCGGGCCGCATCTCGACCGCTCGCTGCAAGTCATCCGCGCGCTCGGGGTCCGGGCCGGGGTGGCGCTGAACCCCGCCACCGCGCCGGAGGCGATCGAGCAGGTCCTCGATCGCATCGATCTGGTCTGCCTGATGACGGTGAACCCGGGCTTCGGCGGCCAGAGCTTCATCGAAAGCCAGTTGCCCAAGATCGCCCGGCTGGCCGAGATCATCGGCGAGCGCGAGATCCATCTCGAGGTCGACGGCGGCGTGACCCCCGCGACCGCCGGCAACTGCGCCGCCATGGGCGCCGACGTGCTGGTGGCCGGCTCGGCCGTGTTCAAGGGCGGCTCGGTGGCGCGGCCGGAGGTCTACGGCGCCAACATCCGGGCGCTGCGCGAGGCCGCGGCGGCGGCTCTCTGAGCGGCGCGCCTATCTCGTGATCGGCGAATATTTCGCCCCCGCCAGGCTGATGCCGACCAGCAGGCCGTCCTCGGCGAAGACCACGCCGACCACCGGGCTCTTCAACGTGGTCGAGTCGATCCCGGCATTGAGCCCGGCCTCGGGGAAGGTGACCTCGGCATCGGCGCCGATCTCCCAGCCGTCGGACCTTTGGAACCTGGCCAGCGCCGCGTCGGTCATGAAGAACAGCACGTGGCTGGTCGTCTGCACGCCGATCTGCAAGCCGATCGAGGCCGCCCCCACCGAGTAATAGCCGCCGTGTTTCTCGTAGCCTTCCACCGGATCGTTGAGCCGCAGGGCGCCCTCGCCATAGGCGCCGCCGATGATGAAGCCGCCCTTGACCACGTCGGGCATCACCAGCATTCCCTTGGCCCGGCTGGCGAGGTCGCGGGCACTCGGCACCTCGCTCCAGAGCCGGCCCAGGGCCAGGTTGACCCTGGCGTCGATGACGGCGGCGTCGGCGGCCCGGGCGGGCGGGCCCGCCACGGCGGCGGCGGTGGCGGCGATGGCGGCAAGCGCGCCAAGGGCGCGGCGGCGGGTGATGGTCATGGCTCTGCCTCTCGTTCGTTTTTTTCTCCACCCGTGGAGTGTGTTGATGCAATATGGGGGACGCCTCGCGGCGCGCCAAGACTATAGCACCGGATTGCCGGTAAACGGGAGGACTTGATGCAGGTGATGGAAATAGACAGCTCGATCAACGTGCTGGGCGAGAAGCTCGAGCCCTGCTCGGCCGACCCGGTGACCGGCTTTTTCCGCAACGGCTGTTGCGACACCGCGGCCGCCGACCGCGGCAGCCACACGGTCTGCGTCGTGCTGACGGCGGAATTCCTGGCGTTCTCGAAGTCATGCGGCAACGACCTGTCGACGCCGCACCCGGAGTTCGGCTTCGACGGATTGGCGCCGGGCGACCAGTGGTGCCTGTGCGCGGCGCGCTTCGCCGAGGCCTACCAGGCCGGCATGGCGCCCCGGGTCAAGCTGATCTCCACCCACCGCAAGGCGCTGGAGATCGTGGCCCTGGACCACCTGCGCGAGCACGCGCTGGAGCGGAGCTGATCTTCGAGACCGGCTCAGGCTGGCGGCGTGAAGCGGAGCGACAGGCAGGACATGCCGCCGTCGAGCCTGGCCGCCTCCGAGTTCGGAATCTCGCGCACATCGTAGCCCGCCGCCGCCAGCCTTTCCGCCGTGCGGGGGAAGCCGGCGGGAGCCAGAACGACGTCGTTGAAGCGGATCGCGTTGGCCGCCGCCTCCTCGCCCTCGGGCGTCGGGATCACCCGGTAGCCGTCGAAGCACCCGCAAGCGGCGAGGCGGGGGGTGGCGAGGATGGTGTCCTCGTCGAGGAGAGAGCAGTCGGTCTTGAAATGCAGCACCCCCGGGGGCGTCTGGAGCTCGCGCACCGTGTAGCCCCAGGGGGCGACGCGGCGGGTCAGTTCGGCGATGCCCGCCGCATCGGTGCGCGCCGAGCGCCCGACCAGGATCTCGCGTTCGGTGACCAGGATGTCACCGCCCTCGATGAAGCCGGGGCCGGTGATGGCGGCGACCTCGCCGTAGAAGCGGGCCAGAATGGGCGCCATCGCCGCCGCCTCGCCGAGCCGCGAGGGCGCGCCGGGGCGCAGGATGACGGCGCCTTGCGCCAGGGTCAGGGCGGCGTCCTCGACAAAGACCCCGTCGGGGAACTGGTCCAGCGGGCCAAGCTCGGTCACCTCGGCCCCGGTGGCCCGCAGCGCCGCGACATAAGCCGCGTGGTGGGCCTGGAAGAGAGCGAGGTCCGGCGCCCCGGTGTCGACCTCGCGCAGCCCCTGGGCGACGCCGGCGCCCGGCGCGCGGGTGATGGCGTGGCTGAAGGTGTAGGACCGGGTGGGCATGGGGCAGGGATTAGCGCGGGTGCGGTCGGGTGTCGAGGTCCTCCCGGGACTCGGGCGATCGGTCCGCCGGAACCCAGGCGGCGAGCGGCGTGCCGCCGGTGTAGTGGTGCTCGGCCGGGGTCTCGCGGAACAGCACGTAGAGGTCGGCCGGATCGACGCCGAGTTCGGCCTTGAGGATTTCGGCGATGGCGTCGACCAGGGCCTGCTTGCGCTCGGGCTCGCGGCCCGGGCGCAGGTCGATCTCGACCAGCGGCAGGCCGTCGCCGATGGCGCCGAAGGCCTCGCGGATGGCGACGTAATCGTATTTGGTCTCCTTCGGCGCCAGGGTGCGCAGGACGGCGGCCTTGACCCCGTCGCGGACGGCGGCCTTGGTGGCGGCGGGGGTGCCCTCGGGCAGGTCGATGCGGATCACGGGCATGGGGGCGCTCCTTTGGGGTGGTTGGTGGGGGGAGATGTAGGGCGAAATATCGGGCGGCAGCGCGGGGGGGCGGATGCGGGACCTCCAGGCGCCGCCGCAGACCCGATTTCACGCGTGAAATGGGGGTTAGTAATTGAAGTTAAATGATAATCGAAAAATAGGGTGAGTATGGTTAACGAGACTCTAACGCAGCCGGCGATGGCCGATTGTCTGCATCGTCGGCGATCCCGATCCGATCGGTGGAGTATGCGGGTGGCGGTGGTCGGGCGGCGACGGGTGGTGGAACAAGTTCC
>JACZTQ010000323.1 GCA_022573605.1 Pseudomonadota bacterium
CCGCCTGCTGGCGGCGACCGCCGCCCCGCCCGACCCCGCCCTCGGCCCCCCGGCGGCGGTGATCTGGCCCGAGACCGCGGTCACCTTCCTGCCCGCCTACCAGCCCGAACGCCGGGCCGAGATCGCCGCCGCCGCGGGCGGCGCGCCGGTGATCCTCGGGGCGCTGCACGGGCTGCGCCGGGACGGCGAGGAGCAGTGGTTCAACACGCTGACGACGATCCTGCCCGACGCCACCCTCGGCCCGCGCTACGACAAGCACCACCTGGTGCCGTTCGGCGAGTACCTGCCCTACGAGAGCGTCCTCGGCCTGATCGGTCTGCGCCGGCTTGCCGTCCAGGGCGGCTTTGTCCCCGGCCCGGGACCGCGGGTTCTGGAGGTTCCGGGCCTGCCGCCGTTCTCGCCCCTGATCTGCTACGAGATGATCTTCCCCGACGCGGTGGTCCCGGCGAACCGGCGCCCCGACTGGATCCTGCAGATCACCAACGACGCCTGGTTCGGTGCCTTCGGCGGGCCGCAGCAGCACCTGGCCCAGGCCCGCATCCGCGCCATCGAGCAGGGCCTGCCGGTGGTCCGCGCGGCCAACACCGGCATCTCGGCGGCGATCGACGCCCAGGGCCGGGTGCTGGCCCGGATTCCGCTCCAGACCGAGGGCTACCGCGACATCCGCCTGCCCGCCGCCCTGCCCCCGACCCTCTATGCCCGCCACGGCGACGTTCCGGCGATGTCGCTGGTGGTGCTGGTCTTCTTCCTCTGCTCGCGGCGGCGCGGGCTGCGCACCCGGGGCTGACCGGCGCCACCGCCGCAAGGGCCTCCATGCCGGCTTCCAACCCGGTTGACCCGGACCCGCCCGGCATGCCAAAGGAAGCCCGATCGCGCCCGCCGAGGGCGTTCCGGCAGCCCGTTGCAGGGAGTGGCGACCGATGCCCCGTCAGAACTACCTCTTCACCTCCGAGTCGGTCTCCGAGGGCCATCCCGACAAGGTCTGCGACCAGATTTCCGACACCATCGTCGACTTGATCATCGGCCGCGAACCCGAGGCAAGGGTCGCCGTCGAGACCGCCGCCACCACCAACCGGGTGGTGCTGATGGGCGAGATCAACGTCTCCGAGGCCAACGCCCCCAGCCCGGCGGAAATGTGCGAGGCGGCGCGCGAGACGATCCGCCAGATCGGCTACATGCAGAAGGGTTTCCACTTCAAGACCGTCTCGATCGACTGCCTGATCCACGAGCAGTCCCCGGACATCGCCCGGGGCGTCGATGGCGGCGAGAACAAGGACGAGGGCGCCGGCGACCAGGGCATCATGTTCGGCTACGCCACCGTCGAGACGCCGGAGTTCATGCCCGCGCCGATCCAGTACTCCCACCGCATCCTGCAACTGATGGCGGCGGCGCGCCACTCCGGCGCCGAGCCCCTGCTCGGCCCCGACGCCAAGAGCCAGGTCACCGTCGAATACCGCGACGCCAGGCCGGTGCGCGCCCATACCATCGTGGTCTCGACCCAGCACACCGACCCCGACATGGAGTCGGGCGACGTGCGCAAGGTGATCGAGCCCTACGTGCTCGAGGCCCTGCCCGAGGGTTTTATCGACGCCGATACCGTCTGGCACGTCAACCCGACCGGGCGCTTCGTGATCGGCGGGCCGGACGGCGATGCCGGGCTGACCGGGCGCAAGATCATCGTCGATACCTATGGCGGGGCGGCGCCCCACGGCGGCGGCGCCTTCTCGGGCAAGGACCCGAGCAAGGTCGATCGCTCGGCGGCTTACGCCGCGCGCCATCTGGCCAAGAACGTGGTCGCCGCCGGGCTGGCGTCGAGATGCTGCCTCCAGCTCGCCTACGCCATCGGCATCGCCGAGCCGCTGTCGATCCATGTCGAGACCTACGGCACCGGGCAGGTCGCCCCGGAGGCGATCGAAAAGGCGATCCGCGACACCGTCAGCCTGACCCCGCGCGGCATCCGCGCCCGGCTCGGCCTGAACCGGCCGATCTACCGCCGCACCGCGGCCTACGGCCATTTCGGCCGCGCGCCGGAGGCCGATGGCGGCTTCTCCTGGGAGCGGCTCGACCTGGTCGAGGCGCTGAAGGCGGCGATCTGAGCCGGATTTCGCCGCCCCCGCCGATTTCGCCCCCCACTCCCTCTGGGAGGGGGGTCGGGGGGGAGGGCTGTGACGAAGGCCAGAAATGACCGGACCCGAACCTGACGACCGCGCTCCCGGGGGCGTACCGTGGCGCAATATCTACGGCAGACGCCACGGCAAGACCCTGCGCCAGGGCCAGCGGCGGCTGCTGGCGACCCGGCTGGCCGGGCTGGCGCCGCCTGGCGTGAGTTGGGCCGACAACCCCGGCCGCGACCCGATCGACCTTGAGGCGCTGTTTCCCGAAGCCCGCGAGGTCTGGCTCGAGATCGGTTTTGGCGGCGGCGAGCACATGCTGCACCAGGCCGCCGCCCACCCGGCTGTCGGCATCATCGGCTGCGAGGCCTATATCAACGGCGTCGCCATGCTGCTGTCCGGGATCGAGCGCACCGGGGTCGCCAACCTGGCGATCCACGCCGGCGATGCCCGCGACCTGATGGACGTGCTGCCCGATGGCTCCATCGCCCAGGTGTTCCTGCTCTACCCGGACCCGTGGCCGAAGAAGCGCCACCACAAGCGCCGCTTCGTCAACTCTTCGAACCTGGACCAGCTCGCCCGGATCATGGCGCCGGGGGCGGTGCTGCGCTTGGCCACCGATATCGCCGACTACGCGCGCCATGCGCTGGAGGTGCTGGCGTGCGACCGGCGATTCGGCGAGCCGGCCGGGGCGGCGGACTGGCGTGAGCCCTGGCCCGGCTGGCCCGGCACCCGCTACGAGACCAAGGCGCTGCGCCAGGGCCGGACCCCCCATTACCTGAGTTTCCAGCGCCTCTGACACAGTTTCGCCATATTGGGTCGCCCGCAGGGCGGCAATCGGGGCAATTTATGGCAAAATCGAGGCAACTTCCGCCGCATCGCCGCCCCGTTCTCGTCTTATCATGGGAATTGCGGCGCCGTGTGGGTGCCGCACCTGTTCGCTACTGGTTGCGTAATCAGGAGTGAGCCACACGATCCCAGTGCTGTGTGCTTGGCGTAAGGGCGCTGATCCGAGCGATCGGATCGGCGCCTTCCGCGTTTTGGTCGGCGGCCCGGTCGGCTGGCCCGGTCGGCTGGCCCGGTCGGGTGGCCCAGGCTGCTGGGGCTGCTGGACGACGCCGCCGCGATGACGCTATATGCCGCCCACGCCCGCCCGCTCCGGAGCCCGCCGCATGCCGCACTCCTCGCAACCCACGCCGCTCGCCGCGCGTCGCTCGCCCCGGTCCTCTGG
>JACZTQ010000038.1 GCA_022573605.1 Pseudomonadota bacterium
CCTCCCTAACCGTCCCCCCTAAGGGGGGAGGGGACCGCGTTGCGCTGGGGGGGGTGCTTCAGCTCGCCGGCAGCACGGTCTGGCGCTGGGCGCCGAGGCCCTCGATGGCGAGGTCGATGACGTCGCCCGGTTGCAGGAACCTCGGCGGCTTCATGCCCAGCGCCACGCCGGGCGGCGTGCCGGTGGGGATCACGTCGCCGGGCTCGAGCGTCATGAACTGGGAAATGTAGGCGACGATGTGGGGGATCGGGAAGATCATCGTCGCGGTGTTGCCGGTCTGGCGGCGCTCGCCGTTCACATCGAGGTGCATGGCCAGGTTGCCGACGTCGGCAACCTCGTCGCGGGTCACCAGCCAGGGGCCGAGAGGGCCGAAGCTGTCGTGGCTCTTGCCCTTGATCCACTGGCCGGAGCGCCTGGCCTGGAAGGTGCGCTCGGAGACGTCGTTGAAGACGGCATAGCCGGCCACGTAGGCCAGCGCGTCGGCTTCGGCCACGTTCTTGGCCCGCTTGCCGATGACGATGGCGATCTCGATCTCGTAGTCGAGCGCATCCGAGCCGCGCGGGGTTTCGATGGCGTCGTTGGGGCCGGAGATCGCGGTGACCGCCTTGCCGAACAGGATCGGCTCCCCGGGGACCGCCGCGCCGGTCTCGGCGGCGTGGTCGGAGTAGTTCAGCCCGACGCAGCAGATTTTGCCGATGCGTCCGACGCAGGGGCCGATGCGGGTATCCGCGGGCACGGCGGGCAGGGTGGCCGGGTCGAGGGCGCGCAGGCGCGCCAGGCCGGCCTCCGAGAGCGCCTCGCCGGCGATGTCGTCGAGGTGGCCGGAGAGGTCGCGGATCACGCCGGCGGGGTCGAGCAGGGCGGGTTTTTCGGACCCCTTGGGGCCGACGCGGAGCAGTTTCATGGGGCTATCCTCAGGGTCGGGTCTGGTTGCCATGTCCCGGCCTTGAGCCGGGACCTCGATGGATTTTCTCGGCCGGTCGAGGCCCCGGATCAAGTCCGGGGCATCGGATTTAGCCCGACCAGCCGCCGTCGATGGTCACCGCCTGGCCGGTCATGAAGGCGCTCTCGTCGGAGGCCAGATAGACCACCAGGGCGGCGATCTCGCTTGCCTCGGCCAGCCGGCCCATGGGCTGGCGGGCGGTGAAGGCTTTCAGCGCCGCCGCATGGTCGCCGGTGGCGCGCAGCCGGTCGTGCAGCGAAGGAGTATCGACGGTGCCGGGGCAGACCGCGTTGCAGCGGATGCCTTGCGCGATGTAGTCCTTCGCCACCGCCTTGGTCAGGCCGATCACGGCGGCCTTGGTGGCGCCGTAGACGGTGCGGTTCGGGGCGCCGATGATCGAGGAGGCGGCCGAGGCCATGTTGACGATGGCGCCGCCGCCAGCCGCGAGCATCCCCGGCAGCACCGCGCGGATGGTGCGGAACATCGATTTCACGTTGAGCTCGAAAGCGAAATCCCAATCCTCCTCGGTGGCCTCCAGGATGGTGCCGTGGTGGACGAAACCGGCGCAGTTGACCAGGATGTCGGGCCGGGCGCGCGCCGCCGCGGCCTCGATCTGGGCCGGGTCGCGGGCGTCCATCAGGAAGGTCTCGGCACCCTCCAGGGTGGCCAGGGTGTCGGCGTTGATGTCGGTGGCGAAGACTTGCGCTCCCTCGCCGGCCATCGCCTCGGCGCAGGCCCGCCCGATGCCTTGTCCCGCCGCCGTCACCAGCGCCCGCTTGCCGTTCAGCCGCATGCCGTGTCTCCCGGAAAGTGTCGCCCCGGAATGAGGGTTCCGGGGCGCAGCCTAGGGGCTTGGCGGCGCTTCGCCAAGTCCCCGGGCAAGACTTTCCGCCGATCAGACCAGCGCCATGACACGGCTCGGGCCGCCGCTGCCGCCGCGCCATTTCGGGGCGCCGACGATCAGGGTCGCGCCCACCGCCGGCAGGTCGCCCAGATTGGCGAGGCACTCCAGCCCCCAGCGGTTGGTCGGCAGCCAGGCGTAGTGGGTGGCGAAAGTGCTCGAGATGCCGTGGTCGAGCGACAGGGTGTCGACGGCGATGCCGATCGCGCTGCTCTCCTCCAGCAGCATGGCCGCCGCCTCGACGTGGAAACCGGGGTAGTGCTGCTTGCCCTCGGCATCGGCGCCGCGGAACTTGTCGCCGTTCACATGCGCGTCCCAGCCCGAGTTCATCGCCACGCAGCAGCGCTCCGGCAGCGGGCCGTTGGCGGCGATCCAGGCCTTCAGGTCGTCCGGCGTCAGCAGGGTGTCCGGGTCGCCCGCGGCGCGCTCGCTTATATCGACGATGGCGAGCGGCGCGATCAGGTTCTCGACCGGGATCTGGGCCACGCTCTGGCCGTCGGCGGAGAAGTGCAGCGGGGCGTCGATATGGGTGCCGGTGTGCTCGTTGAGGGCCAGATCGAACACGTTGAAGCCGTTGTCGGCGAAGGTGAACTTGGCTGTCAGGGTGATCCCGGGCACCCCGAAATAGGTCGGAAAATCGTGATGAAGCTCGTGCGTCAGGTCCATCACGCCGGTATGGCCGGCGGCGAGCGCGGGCGCGGCGGTGGCGGTCGCGGCGGCGGCCACGGCGACCGCGGGGGCGGCCTTGAACAGGTCGCGGCGGCTCAACATGCGCTGCTTGACGCTTTCGATGACGCAGTGATGGCACATGGCATTTCTCCCTGATGAACCCGCGTTGATGAACCCGCGCGGCGCGCGAAGTTTCGTTGGCGCGAGCAGCTTAGCGGATTTTTCGCGAATGCCAAATGACGATCCGGAGCAGACCCGGCAAGGGTAGGGTGTGCATTCTGCGCACCCGCCGCGTAACGGCTCTTGAAAGGTGCGCAAAATGCGCACCCTACAGGAGGCGCCCGGCCGCGCCTCAGATCTCGTCCAGCTCGCCGTGGATCGCCACCATGTCGAGGGTCGCCGCCTTGGGCTTGATCGCCTGGAAGCTCTCCGAGACGCCGTCCTCGACCATCTCGCGGCTGACGAACAGGATGGTGTTGGGGTCGCGCTCCTCGCACAGCTCGCGCATGAAGTTGAGCTCGTCCTCGGCCACCGGGCGGGCGGCGGCGGCATCGGGGGCGCCGTAGGCCTCGACGAAATGGACCGCCAGGCGGTCGATCAGGGCGGCGTATTCGGCCTCCTCGATCTTGGCCGTGGCGATGAAGGTGGCGCGCCCGAAGCTCTCGAGCCCGAGCCAGCCGTTGGCGAAGGCCTGGCGCGGCTTGCCGGTCAGCATCGCGGGGGTCCAGTCGGAGAACTCGAAGGCGCCCGAGATCGCCCATTCGTCGGGCTGGGCGGCGAGCTCGAAGATCTGCTCGTCGGACTGGTCGAAGCGCAGGGTGCGGGCCAGCCTCACGAGAGGTCCTCCAGCAGGGTGGTCAGGGGGTGTATCTCGGTGGCCGTGGCGGTCTTGACCAGCATGCCGCCAAGCTCGTCCAGCCCCATGAAGGTGCCGCCCCCGAATCTATCGGCGGGCAGGTCCTCTCCCATCGCCCAGGCGCGCTCGCGCCAGGCGGCGTGGAGCGGCTGGAAGCCGTCGTCGAGCCAGCGGTTGATCCACAACAAGGTGTGGCGCGACCAGCTCTCCAGCAGCCTCAGGGGCGTGACCTCGATGCAGCCCTCCTCGATCAGGCTGGTCTGGTCGGGGCGGTTGCCCGGATCGGCTTCGGAGGGGCGCCGATAGGGCATCTCGACGCCGATCACCAGCCAGTCGGGCTCGACCGTGGGGTCGGCGGTCGAGGCGGCGGCGCGCATCGCCCCGCAATCGGCGCCGTTGACCTTGAAGATGCCGGGCCAGACGTAGTGGACCGCGACCTCGGGCGGGGCCAGCGCGCCGAGCGCGTCGCCCAAGCCCAGCGCCACCGCGAAGGTGATGCCGATGGCGCGCTCCAGCGGCGCCTCCGGGGCCAGCACCAGGGCGGCGCGCAGCGTGGCCTGGTCGCGGGCCCAGCAGATCAGGCCCGGCTCGGCGCCGAGTGCGGCGCTGGCCACCGCCTTGGCGAACGGGTCCATGCCGGGCAGGGTCTCCTCGCCCTTGAGCAGCGGCGGGAAGCTGGGCTGCTCGTCGCCGGTTGTCGGGCCATTGATCGGGGGCGTCATCCCAGCACACCGCCCTCGACCAGCCGCTCGGCGATGTCGATGAAGGCGCGGGCCTGGGGCAGGTTGGGCTTGGCCGCGACGATCGGCGCGCCGCTGTCGCCGGAGAGCCGGATCTCGATATCCAGCGGCACCTCGCCGAGGAACGGGATGCCGAGCGCCGCCGCCTCGGCGCGGGCCCCGCCATGGCCGAAGATATGCTCCTCGTGGCCGCAACTGGAGCAGATATGGGTCGACATGTTCTCGATCATGCCGATCACCGGGACGTCGGTTTTCTTGAACATGTCCATCGCCTTGCGCACATCGAGCAGGGCCACGTCCTGGGGCGTGGAGACGAGGATCGCGCCGCTCACCTCGGCCTTCTGGGCCAGCGTCAGCTGGACATCCCCGGTGCCCGGCGGCAGGTCGATCAGGAGCACGTCGAGGCGGCCCCACTGGACCTGGCCCAGCATCTGCTGCAAGGCTCCCATCAGCATCGGGCCGCGCCAGATCACCGCCTCGCCCTCGGGCACCATGAAGCCCATCGACATGATGGTGACGCCGTGGTTGCGCAACGGCAGGATGATCTTGCCGTCGGGCGAGGAGGGGCGCCCGGTGATGCCCATCATGCGCGGCTGCGAGGGGCCGTAGACGTCGGCGTCGAGCAGGCCGACGCGCATGCCCTGGGCGGTCAGCGCCACCGCGAGGTTGGCGGTGACGGTGGACTTGCCGACCCCGCCCTTGCCCGAGGCGATGGCGATGATGTGGTCGACGCCGGGGATGCGCTTGTCGGCCGGGACCGTCGGCTTCGGGCGGCCGAGGCCGAGATCGGGGGGCGGGCCCTTGGGCGTCGCCGGTTGGCTCGGCTCAGGCGTGGCGGCCGGAGTGGCGGAGTGGGCGGTCAGCACGGCGGAGACCTTCTCGACCCCGGAGAGCTTCTCGACCGCCGCCACTGCCGCCACGCGCAGCGGTTCCATCGCCGCGCCCTTGGCCGGGTCGACTTCGATCACGAAGCTGACGTTGCCGCCGCTGACCGTGATTGACTTGGCCATGCCGGCGGCGATCAGGTCCTTGCCCTGGTCGGGGTCGACGATCTTGCCGAGCGCGGCGACGATATCCTCGCGGGTAACGGTCATTCGGCGCCTCCGGTGCTGATCTCGCCCTCGATCACGTGCTCCATGCCAATCTCCGGGATGGTGATCACGGCGCGGACCTTGACCGGGCCGGTGGGCGCGGCGGCGCGCACCGCCTGTTCGATCTGCTGTTGCGCGGTCACGCCGACCTGTTTGAGGAATTTTCGCATCGACATGTTGAAAGCGTCCTGGTCCATCTGGTGGCCTCCCATCGCTGGCGGCGGAACCGCATTCGGTTGCCGGGATTGGTGGTGCGCGGCAACCGGGTTGTCAAGGGCGGGCGGTGCGTCAATCCGCGTCTTCGCCGTTGGTGCGTTTGGCCTCGCGTTCGGCGAGGTAGTCCTCGGTGGTGCGCGGGCGCGGGCGCTCGCCGACGAAGAAGGGTTGTCCCTCGGAGTGGGCCTGGGAGCGGATGCGGCAGTCGTCGCACATCTGGATCAGGCGCACATTGTCCGAACTGGTGAACATGTAGTGCTTGCCCGCCAGCTTCTCGACGATGCGGTCGATGGTCGATTTCACCCCGAATAGCGCGCCGCACTCGACGCAGGCGAAGGGTTCCTCCTCGTTCAGCACCCGCCCGGCGAGGGCGTCGTCGGAGAGGTCGAGTTGCGGCACCAGGGTGATCGCGTTCTCCGGGCAGGTGTCGAAGCAGATGCCGCATTGCAGGCAGGCCTCCTCGCGGAAGCTGAGTTCGGGCTTGTCGGGGTTGTCGAGCAGCGCTCCGGGCGGGCACAGGCTGACGCAGGCGAGGCAGAGGGTGCAGGCGTCGGTATCGACAATGATCGCGCCATAGGGGGCGCCGGCGGGCAGCGGCAGGGGGGCGTCGGGCGGGGTGCCGCCGGACAGGGCCCTGGCCGCCAGGCGCACCGCGTCGCGGCGCCCGCCGAGCGGCAGGATGGGCTCGACGCCGAGGGGCGCCGGGGGATCGACGTAGAGCAGGTCGGAGAGGGCGTCGGGATCCGCCGGCTCGATCAGGCGGATGCGCTCACCTTCGACCCCGGCGCCGCTGATGATCGCGGCGGCAAGTTCGATCTGGGCCTCGATGGCGGGGCGCTCGGTGCGCGGGCCGGCGAGGATATCGACGCCGGCATAGCCGAGCGCCAGGGCGGTGACCTGCTCGGCGTGGCCGAAGGTCGCGAGCGCGGGGATCTCGAGCGGGATCACGTCGCCGGGCAGGCCGCGCCCGAAGCGCGCGGCGAGGCGGATCATCTCGGCTCCGTGCTCGCCGTCGTGGACCAGCAGGCGGGGAGAGGTGCCGCCGGCCTTGGCGTAGGCCTCGGCCATGGTGCGCAGGCGGCGGAACAGGTGCGCCACCGGCGGGTCGTCGCTGGCCGCCGCGCCCGAGGGGCAGACCGCGTGGCAGGCGCCGCAGCCGGCGCAGATGTTGGGGTCGATGCGCACCGTGTCGCCGTCCGGGGTGATGGCGCTGGTGGGGCAGACATCGAGGCAGCGGTTGCAGCCCGAGCGGCTGGCGCGGCTGTGGGCGCAGAGCGCCTCGTCGAAGCGGATATGGAGCGGTTTCTCGAATGTGCCGGTCAACTGGGCGGCGTCGAACAGCACCCGCTCGACCGCCAGCGGGTCGCCCGGATCGGCCCGCAGGTAGCCGTCGCGCTTGTGGTGGGCCGGGAACAGGGGCTGGCCGCCGGAAAGATCGACGATGATGTCGCAGTCGGATTTGGCCCCGTCGCGCGGCTCGGTGAAGCGCCGCTCGCCGCGCCCGGCCGGGGCCAGTTCGGCATAGCCGTCGATCTCGAGGGCGAACCGGCCGAGCGCGCCGCTGGCATTGGATATGCGCCCGGTGACGATGTCCATGTCGCCGTCGGGCGCTGGCGACACCTCGGCGGGGTCGCTCAGCATGCAGGTGACGGAGAGGGCGGGGGCGAGGCGGGCGGCGGCGTCGAGCGCCGCCTCACCGGCGCCGTAGACCAGGCAGATGCCCTCGGATTCGACGTCCATCAGCGGCAGGGAAGGGGGCGCGAGGCGGGCGTCGGCGATCAGGGCGGCCATCTTCGGACCCGCCCCATCGCTGTCGGTCCAGCCCGCCCGGTCGCGGATATCGACGCAGAGCAGGCGGTCCCCGGCCTCCAGTTCCTCGGCCAGTTCCATGAACGCCGGGGCCTCCTGGGCGCAGGCGATGATCACCCTCTCGCCGGATTTCAGCGCGCTGGTGGCGACCGCCGCCTGGGTTCGGCAGAGATGGCTGTGGACCTGGTCGCAGGCCAGCCCGGCGCCCTGGGCGATGGCCTCGGCGTCCGGGCGCATGGTGCCGGTGCAGTCGCAGAGCAGGAGCCGCGTGGCGGATTTGGACATCTTGTCTCCCCGGCATTTTGTTCTTTGGCGTATGACGTAGCGCCGTTCGCGCGGGACGTTAATGCAATCGCGCGCCGGGGCAAGCCCCGCATCCGCAGAGTGTCCATCGATCCCGGCAGGCGGCAATCGGCGCGTCGCGGCTTGGCAAAACGCGGCGATGGCGCAACTATAGCGCCAGAGAGAGCAATCTGGGAGGGTTCGCGTTGACCGAGAAGACGGCGCAATTGCCGATCGGCGTGGTGGTGCGCCGGCAGCCCGGCGTGACCCGCTGGGAGAAATGGGCCTGGCGCGCGGTGGCCGTGCTGCCCGGCGCCGGTCCGGCCGACTGGCGCGAGTTGCGCCGCGAGGGCGAGGCGGTGGAATACCACGCCGCAACCTGCACCCTGGAGGTGCATCGGGCCGATACCGAGGCCTACCTGGTGGCGCTGTCGACCGAGCCGCCCAGCGTCTACGTCGTGCTGCGGGCCTCGGAGGACCCCGACGCGGAGCACGATGTCGAGGTGTTCGCGGTCACCGCCTCGGCCTTCGAGGCGCAGGACTATCTCGACACCAGCGAGGACATCGTCGAGGCGGTGCCGATGCCGCCCAGCCTGATCGCCTGGCTGAGCGATTTCGTCGGGCGCCACCACAAGGAGGAAAAATTCGTCAAGCGCCGCCGCGACCGGGTCGATACCGAGTTGGTCGAGGACGGCAGGGGTGATGCGCGGGTCCGCCAGGAGGCGGATGTCTACCGCAGCCCGGCCGGCCGGCGCAAACAGGAGAAACTGCATTGATGCCGGCTTTGCGTTCCGATCACTCCGGCGGCGTCGTGCCCGGTGGCGCTGTCGCAGCCTCCCCCCCGTCCCCCCTCCCAAGGGGAGTGGGGGGCGAAATCTTTGGGGGCGGCGCGGTGTTGCCGGCCGGTTCCGGTCGAGGGGCGTGGGCATGAGTGGCGAGAACGGCAGCGGTGACCGCGAGGACGCGCCGGGCTTCGCCAGCCGCTGGTCGCGGCTGAAGCGCGAGGCGAAGGCTGATGCGCCGGAGGCCGAGGCCGAGGCCGAGGTCGCCGAACCCGAGGCGCCGGCCGAAGACGACCGGCCCGACGAGGAGGTGCTCGAGGAACTGGGGCTGCCCGATCCCGACACCCTGGAGCGGGGCGACAACTTCACCGCCTTCATGGCCAAGGCGGTGCCCGCGCGGCTGCGCAACCGGGCGCTGCGCCGGCTGTGGATCAGCGATCCGGTGCTGGCCAATCTCGACGAGTTGCTCGACTACGGCGAGGACTTCACCGACGCGGCGACGGTGGTCGAGAACCTTCAGACCGCCTATCAGGTCGGCAAGGGCTATATCAACAAGGTGGCCGGGATGTCCGAGGAGGATGCCGCGGAGTCGCCCGAGGGAGCTGCCGAGAAACCGGCCGGGGAACCGGCCGAGGCGAGCGACGAGGCGAGCGAAGAGGCGAGCGAAGAGACCGGCGCGGAGGAGGCGGACCCGGTCGATTCGGCCGAACAGGTCGGCCCGACGATTGCGCCCGAGCAAACCGGGGAAAAGGCCGCCCTGGAGGAGAAAATCCTCCCACGGCGTCGGATGCAATTTCGCCTAGCGGAAGAATAATGGCGGTTCGCCAGATAAATCATTTGTGATTGGTCATTTATTTTGACCTCTGGCGAAATTCGGGTAGCATGGCCGTCACGGAGGAAAAAGGATCGGGGTCAACCCGGTCCGCCTGGGAGAGAACATGACCCTTGCCGAGACCGTGCAAGACGTGATTGTCGCGGAGGAGGATGTCCTTCGTGCGGATCTCTACGATCTGCTGGCGGCGCTGC
Organism: Pseudomonadota bacterium; assembly: GCA_022573605.1. GTDB lineage: Bacteria > Pseudomonadota > Alphaproteobacteria > Rhodobacterales > Rhodobacteraceae > Thermohalobaculum. The sequence continues at coordinate 9,316 of JACZTQ010000038.1, forward strand.
TCGCGAAGCCGCCGACGCGCGACCTGATCGACCGGGTCGCCAAGCTCGATGGCGACGACGGCGAGCTTGGCCGCGCGATCAGGGCGCTGACAAGCCTCGCCAGGGCGACCACCGAGACCGCCGCCGAGCGCGAGTTCAACCGCCTCTTCATCGGCGCCGCCCGGGGCGAGTTGCTGCCCTATGCCAGCTACTACATGACCGGCTTCCTGCACGAGAAGCCGCTGGCGGTGCTGCGCAACGACATGGCGCGGCGCGCCATCGAGCGCGCGCCCAACGTGTTCGAGCCCGAGGACAACATCGCCTCGCTGTGCGAGATGATGGCCGGGCTGATCCTCGGCCGCTTCGGCGAGCCCGCGACGCTGGCCGGGCAAAAGGATTTCTTCTCGACCCACATTGCCCCTTGGGCGGGGCATTTCTTCGCCGATCTCGAAGCGGCGAAAGGGTCGCTTATCTACGCGCCGGTGGGCGCGATCGGCCGCGTGTTCATGGAGATCGAGCGCGAGGGTTTCAGAATGGGGGCATAGCCCCTGGCAGAATGGGGGCACAGCCCCTGGCAGAATGGGGGCATAAGCCCTTCATGCAGCGGGCCGCGAGCGCGGTCCAACTTGGGAGGAAGAGGATGAGCGACGACAAGGCTGCCACCAGCCGACGCGATTTTCTCAAGCTCGCTTCCGTCACCGCCCCGGCCGTGGCCGTGGTTGCCGTGACGGGTACCGGGACGGCCGAGGCCGCCGGCGCCATGGAATCGGGCTCGAGCTCGGGAGGTTATCGCAGGACCGAACACGTCGAGAAATATCTCGAATCGGCCCGCTTCTGACGGCAAGCGTGGCGCATACGGGTGACGGTTGCGAGACGCCCTGACCCCCGTAGCCATAACAAATGAGGGCCCTAGGCCCAAGTCCAACGGGAGAAAGAAATGCTCAGGAAAAAGACGAACGGGGTTGCGGGACGCCCCCGGAGTGAGTCGATCCTGTCCAAGGCTGCCGAGAAATCGGTCGATCGCCGCGCCTTCCTGCGCGGGTCCGGTCTGGCCATCGGCGGATTGTCCGCTCTTGCCGTCACCGGCGGCACGGTCACCAAGGCCTCGGCCGCGACGGCGGCGGACAGCAAGGTCGAGATCATCAAATCGGTCTGCACCCACTGCGCGGTCGGCTGCACCGTGATGGCGGAAGTGCGCAACGACGTCTGGATCGGGCAGGAGCCCGCCTGGGACAGCCCGATCAATCTCGGCGCCCACTGCGCCAAGGGTGCAGCGGCGCGCGACGACGTCCATGGCGAGCGCCGCCTGAAATATCCGATGAAGAAGGTCGGCGGCGAGTGGGTCCGCATGTCCTGGGACGACGCCATCGACGAGATCGGCGACGGGATGCTGAAGATCCGCGAGGAAAGCGGACCCGACAGCGTCTACTGGCTCGGCTCGGCGAAGTTCAGCAACGAGCAGGCCTACCTGTTCCGCAAGTTCGCCGCCTACTGGGGCACCAACAACGTCGATCACCAGGCGCGTATCTGTCACTCGACCACGGTCGCGGGTGTTGCCAACACCTGGGGCTACGGCGCGATGACGAACTCGATGAACGACATGCACAACAGCCGCTCGATCCTGCTGATCGGCGGCAACCCGGCGGAAGCGCATCCGGTCTCCATGCTTCACATCCTGAAGGCGAAGGAGGAGAACAACGCGCCGCTGATCGTCTGCGACCCGCGCTTCACGCGCACCGCGGCCCATGCGGATGAATATGTCCGCCTGCGCTCGGGCACCGATGTTGCGCTGGTCTGGGGCATCCTCTGGCATATCTTCGAGAACAAGTGGGAAGACAAGGAGTTCATCCGCACGCGTGTCTGGGGAATGGACCAGATCAGGGACGAGGTGAAGAAGTGGACCCCCGAGGAGACCGAGCGCGTCACCGGCGTGCCGGGCTCGCAGCTCGAGCGGGTGGCCCGGACCATGGCCAACAACCGTCCGGGCACCCTGATCTGGTGCATGGGCGGCACCCAGCACACCAGCGGCAACAACAACACCCGCGCCTATTGCGTGCTCCAGCTCGCGCTCGGCAACATCGGCGTCGCGGGTGGCGGAACCAACATCTTCCGCGGCCATGACAACGTGCAGGGCGCCACCGACATGTGCATACTCAGCCACACCCTGCCGGGCTACTACGGCCTGAAGCCGGGCTCGTGGGCGCACTGGGCGCGGGTCTGGGAGGAGGACCTCGACTGGCTCAAGGGGAGGTTCGACACCATCAAGGGCAAGGACGGCAAGGACAAGCCCCTGATGAACCTCACCGGCATCCCGGTCAGCCGCTGGATCGACGGCGTGCTCGAGGACAAGGAGAACATCGACCAGCCGAACAATCTCCGGGCGATGGTTCTGTGGGGCCATGCGCCGAACAGCCAGACCCGTGGCGTGGAGATGAAGAAGGCCATGGAAATGCTGGACATGCTGGTCGTGATCAACCCGTATCCGACCGCCTCGGCGGTGCTGCCGGACCGGGACGACGGCATCTACCTGCTGCCGGCCTGCACCCAGTTCGAGACCTACGGCTCGGTGACGGCGTCGAACCGGTCGCTCCAGTGGCGCGAGCGGGTTGTGACTCCTTCGTTCGAGAGCCTGCCGGACCAGACCATCATCTCCAAGTTCGCGCACAAGTTCGGCTGGGCCGACCGCCTCTTCCGCAACATCGCGATCGCCGAAGACGGCGAGCCGCTGGTCGAGGACATCACGCGGGAGTTCAACCGCGGCATGTGGACCATCGGCTATACCGGCCAGTCGCCGGAGCGGCTGCGGGCCCACATGGCCAACCAGCATACCTTCGACAAGACCACGCTTCTGGCAAACGGCGGACCGGTGGACGGCGAGTACTACGGCCTGCCCTGGCCCTGCTGGGGAACGCCGGAGATGGGCCATCCGGGAACGCCGCTGCTCTACGACATGTCGAAGCCGGTCTCGAAAGGCGGCCTGACCTTCCGCGCCCGGTTCGGCGTGGAACGCAACGGCGAGAACCTGCTGGCCGAGGGCGTCTACTCGAAGGACTCGGAGATCCAGGACGGGTATCCGGAGTTCACCATGGCAATGCTCAAGGAGCTCGGCTGGGACAGCGACCTGACCGCGGCGGAACGCACTGTCATCGAAGGGATTGCCGGCGACAAGACCAACTGGAAGACCGACCTTTCGGGCGGCATCCAGCGGGTCGCGATCAAACACGAGTGCGCGCCGTTCGGCAACGCCAAGGCGCGGGCGGTCGTCTGGAACTTCCCGGACCCGGTGCCGATCCACCGCGAGCCGCTCTACACGCCGCGGCGCGATCTGGTGGCCGACTATCCGACCTACAACGACCGGCACCACTACCGCCTGCCGACGCTTTACGCGTCGATCCAGAAGATCGACTTCTCGAAGGAGTATCCGATGATCCTCACCTCGGGACGTCTGGTCGAATACCAGGGTGCCGGCTCGGAGAGCCGTTCCAACCCCTGGCTGGCCGAGTTGCAGCAGGAGATGTTCGTCGAGATCAACCCGTTCGATGCCAACAACCGCGGCATCCGCCACGGCCAGCAGGTCTGGCTCGAAACGCCGGAGAAAGCGAGGATCAAGATCGCGGCCCAGGTCACCGAAAGGGTCGGCCGGGGCGTCACCTGCATGCCGTTCCACTTCGCCGGGCAGTTCCAGGGCAAGGACCTGAGGGACAAGTATCCCGATGGGACCGACCCCTATGTGCTCGGCGAAAGCTCCAACACTGCGATGACCTATGGCTACGACTCGGTCACCCAGATGCAGGAGACCAAGGCCACACTCTGCAAGATAGAAAAAGCGTAAGGGAGGACGCTAGATGGCACGCGTAAAATTTCTCTGCGACGCCGAGCGCTGCATCGAGTGCAACGCCTGCGTCACTGCCTGCAAGAACGAGCATGAGGTGCCCTGGGGCATCAACCGCCGCCGGGTGGTGACCATCCGCGATGGCACCCCGGGCGAGCGGTCGATCTCGGTCGCCTGCATGCATTGTTCGGACGCGCCCTGCATGGCGGTCTGTCCGGTGGATTGCTTCTACCAGACCGCCGACGGCGTGGTGCTGCACTCCAAGGATCTGTGCATCGGCTGCGGCTACTGCTTCTATGCCTGCCCCTTCGGGGCGCCGCAGTATCCCCAGGCGGGCAACTTCGGCAGCCGCGGCAAGATGGACAAGTGCACCTTCTGCAACGGTGGCCCGGAGGAGGATCACTCCGCCGCCGAGTTCCAGAAGTACGGCCGCAACCGTCTGGCCGAGGGCAAGCTGCCGCTTTGCGCCGAGATGTGCGCGACCAAGGCGCTGCTGGCCGGCGACGGCAACGACGTCGCCGACATCTACCGCGAGCGCGTCGTGGCCCGTGGCTTCGGCACCGGCGCCTGGGGCTGGGGCACCGCCTATCAGCGCAAGAGCATTTGACGGCGGCAGGGCCTTGAGCGAAATGGCGACCCACCCGGGAGAAATCCCCGGGTGGGTCCGTTTGCCGGTTATCTTTAGGGAGGGCAAGGCATGAGCCTGCGGCGCGCGACTCTGCGACGGCGGGGTCTGGTGATTGGCCTCTCGGCCATCGGCTTCGCGATACTGATCTTTCTCGGCAGCCTGTTCCAGGCCGCGCTGACGGTGGGCGAGGCGATGGCACAGTCCTCGGTCCGGCCGCCCGCGAATGCGGTGACCAATGCGCCGTCCGCGCCCGGCGAGGCGCGGGTTCGCGATGCGGTGGCGCCCCTGGAGGGGGCGCCGACGGCGCCGTGGGAGATCCTCGGCCCGAACTCGGACTCGACCTTGTGGGGCGAGGTCCGGCAGGGCAGCGTATTTTCCGTGACCATCCCGGACCAGAATGCCGCGACCCTGGTGCAGTCCTACGGCATTGCCTGGCAAAACACCCGCTCGATGCGCGGGCCGCTTCGCACCTACGGCACCATGTCGCTGTTCGGGATCGTCGCGCTGTTGTTCGTGTTCTACCTGTTCCGCGGCCGGATCCGGATCGAGCATGGCTTCTCGGGCACCCTGATCGAGCGCTTCAAACCGGTCGAGCGCTGCGGCCACTGGCTGCTGGCGGGCTCGTTCATCCTGCTGGCGCTCACCGGGCTGAACCTGCTCTACGGAAGGGACCTGCTGATCCCGCTGTTCGGCAAGGAGACCTTCGCCGCCATCACCCAGGGGGGCAAATGGGTGCACAACAACGTCGCCTGGGCCTTCATGCTGGGCCTGGTGATGATCTTCGTGATGTGGGTGGCCCACAACCTGCCCTCGAAGACCGATCTGAAATGGATCGCCCAGGGCGGCGGGCTGTTCACCGAGGGGGTGCATCCGCCCGCGCGCAAGTTCAACGCCGGGCAGAAGCTGATCTTCTGGGCGGTGATCCTGCTCGGCGCGTCGGTGTCGCTGAGCGGGGTGTCGCTGCTGTTCCCCTACGAGTTGCCGGTGTTCGCCACGACCTTCGCGATCCTCAACAGCCTCGGCGCCGAGGCGGTCTGGGGCGCGCCGCTGGCGACCGATCTCAGCCCGCTGGTGGAGATGCAATACGCCCAGATCTGGCACACCATGGTGGCGCTGGCGATGATCGTGGTCATCGTCGCCCATATCTACATCGGCACGCTGGGCATGGAGGGCGCCTTCGACGCCATGGGCAGCGGCATGGTCGATCGCAACTGGGCCGAGGAGCATCACGGCCTTTGGGTCGAGGAACAGGATGCCAAGGCGGGCGCATCGGACGCATCCGGCACGGCGGCACCAGCAGAATAAATGGGCCGGCGGAGTGAGCGGATGCGGATCGGCGCGCTCGGCCCCGACTTGCCGATCTGGGGGTTGCTGACTTGGGTGCTGCTGACCGGCGGCGCCGTTCCCGCCGGAGCAGATGGCGGATATGCCAGCCTGGAGGGCCATGGCGGCCCGGTCAAGGGGGTCGCGGTCTCGGCCGACGGCAACTATGCCCTGACCGCGAGCTTCGACTATTCGGTTGGCCTCTGGGACCTGCGGAGCGCCACCCTGATCCGCTGGCTCGA
>JACZTQ010000039.1 GCA_022573605.1 Pseudomonadota bacterium
GGCCCGACGTGCTCTCGCTCTGGCGCCGGGCCCCGGAGCCGTAGCCAAGGGCGGACAATCATGTCCGCCCTTGTTGCCGAATCAGCCCCGAATCAGCCCCCGAATCAGAACGCGGTCAGCGTCCGGGCCGATCCGCTGAAGGTGACCAGCGGCGCCACCGATTGCAGGATCTTCATCCAGGTGGTGAACGGAGCCGAGGTGACATAGAGCGTGTCGCCGTCGCGCATGATGAACTCGCGGGCCAGGAACATGCCGCCGGGCTGGGTCAGGTCGAGCAGATAGACGATGCGGCGCGGCCCGTCCACCGCCCGGCCCGGCACGACCTTGGCGGCGATCGCGCCGCGCTCGGTGCGGAAGATGAACACGCCGGTCGGATCGGCGGCGGCGTCGATCAGCCCGCCGACCGCGCCGATGGCTTGCTCGGCCGAGAGATCACGCACCGGGAACGGCACCATCGACGGGCGGCCGACCGCTCCCAGGGCGGTGAAGATACGCCGGTCGCGCTCGGCGATCAGGGCGTCGCCGGCGCGCAGCGCCACGTCGTTGGCCGGGTCGTCGTAGAGGTCCTGCACCCAGATCTCCCCGGTGACCGCGCCGCGGCGCAGCTTGAGCCGGATCACCTCGGGATCGTCGATCACGCCGCCGGCCCGCGCCAGCATCGCCAGCAGCCGCTCGGTCGGGCGCTCGATCGGGTAGAGCCCGGGGGTGCGCACCCGGCCCTGAACGCTGACCACGCGGCCCTGCCCGTCGACCGGGAACACATCGACCTGCGGGTTCAGGGTCATCTCCGCCAGCCGCGCCCGGATCGCCTCGCGCAGTTGCGAGAGGGTCCGTCCGGCGGCGCGGATCAGCCCGATATAGGGCACGAAGATGAAACCCCTCTCGTCGACCTTGACATGGGGCAGCGGGGTCGCGCCGATGCCTTGCGGGTTCAGCAGCCCCTGGTCGATGTTTTCCCACACGGTGATCGCCATTACGTCGCCGGGGGCGACGGTGGCGGTGTTCTCGGTGCGGGCGTCGATGAAGGCGCGGCTGAAGCCCGAGCGCTCGTCGATCCGGGTCGCGGTGGTGACGGCGGGGGTGACCCGGACCACCTCGAAGGGCAGATCCGGCGCCGCCGCCGAGGTGATCTCGCCGTAATCGGGACCGCTGCGCGGCAGGGCGCAGGCGCCAAGGCTCAGGAGCAGTCCGGCGGCGAACCAGAGGCGGGTAAAACCGGCGGGCGGGACCATCGCGGCACTCCTCGTTCTAGGGATGGCTTTGCGGAGACAATGGTCCGGGCGCCATCAGACGGCGACCGGGTGGGGTTGCGCTACCTCCCGCATTTCGGCGCGGGCAAGTGGGCGGGAGGCCGCGAGGGGCGCCACCGGAGGGGTGGCCGGAGCGTCAGCCGGGGCGGCCGCCAGAACCCGGTCGTAGGCATCGACGGGTGACAGCATCGCCGCCGGCAAGGTCTCGAGCAGGGCGGTGATACCGGGCCGGGAGTAGAACGAGCCGATGAGTTGCGAGGTCTCCGCCAGGAACCGGCGGAATTGCCAGTATGCCTGCTGGTCGGGACGACGCGGACCGGCAAAGAAGGCGGCCAGTGACTGGTTCGAGACCAACCCGGGCTTGGCGTAGACCGCACGCCCCAGCGCCGCCACCGGCAGCCCGCGCCACAGCGCCTGCTGCGCCGCCGTCGAGTTGACGGTGACCGCCGAGCGGGCGCCGTCGAGCAGCGCCGTCAGGGTCGGCCCGCCGTCGATGAACAGCACCCGCTGGTCTACCCCCAGCCGCGAAGCGGTGGCCGCGATGACCCGGCCGAGCCGCTCGCGCCCGTCCTCGAACGGGTGCGACTTGAAGACCAGAAAATCGTCCCGCGCCGCCCCGCGCGCGAAGGCGCCGATGCAGTCCGCGACGAACTGCGCCGAGTTGCGATAGTCGGAATGGGCCTGCATCGAGGCGTCGAACGAGAGTTGCAGCAGCGCCAGGTGATAGCTGCGCCCGCTGGCCAGCAGCCGCCGGGCCCGCAGACCCTGCACCACGTGGCGCAGCGGCAGCCCGGCGAGGCGCCGCAGATAGTGCCCCAACTCGCGCCACAGCGTCAGCTCGCGGCGGCTGCGGTGGCGGCCGTAGCGGCGCGAGGGCAGCAGCAGGCGAAGATGGTAGAGCGCCGAGTGCCAGAGGTGCGGCCGGTGCGTGCCCCAGCCGTCATGGCGCCCCCCGGACGGCGGCGCGGCACGGCCGACGGCCCCGGCCATGCGGGCCAGCGAAATCCCGTGCAGCGGCGAGTTGCCGTTGTTGCCCCAGCGCTCGTAGGTGACCCGGTGGGGGCGCAGATAGCCCTCCTCCAGGCAGTGGCAGAGAACCCCGCGCGGCCGCGCCACCTCGATCGCCCCTGCATGTTCCGGCCGGCTGTCGCCGTAGAGCACGATATCGGTGACCCGGTGGATTTCAAGCTGGTGGGCGAGCCAGTCCGGATAGGCGCCCGGCGGCCCGAGGTAGCGCTCGAGCGGCCCGGCGCCGGCCCATTCGGCCTCGTCGCCCGGGTTGAAGGCGATGCGCCGCACCCCGGCCCCGGCGGCGGCCAGCCGGGCGGCGAGGCGCCGGAAGAGCGGCCCGTGCGGCCCCTGCAGGAAGAGGAAGACACGCCCGGCCGCATTGTCCATCGCTGCTCCGGCCCCCTTGCCGATTCTCGTGCCGTTAACCATGTCCGGCCCATCGTCGAGGGCTACCATGGCGCCGGTTAACGAAGTGCTTACGAGTGGCGTGCGGCGGCGCGACCCAATCCGCGTGGGGTTTTGCCCGTGACAAAATCCGCTTTGCGGATTTCCGGCGCCGCCCCCCGCCCCTCCTCCCCGCCCAACCACCGATGGTACCGGGGCATGATCGGTGGTTGGGCGGGGAGGAGGGGCGGGGGGCGGAGCGCGCCCAAAAGATGCGGAGCAGCTTTTGGAACAGGCGCAAAACCCGCCGTGAGGCGGTATTACCGCGCAGGCGGGCGCAGACGCCTTGCCCGCCCGCCCGGCATTCTGTATCGCTGGCCGCAGCGAAACCCGAGGCCAGCCGAGGACACCGGCATGTTCACCGGAATCATCCGCGAGGTCGGCACCCTGCTCAGCCGCAGGGAAGCCGGCGACACCTATCTGCGCATCGCCTGCCGGCGGGCGCCGGAGACGATCGAGACCGGCGCCTCGATCGCCTGCAACGGCATCTGCCTGACGGTGATGGAGACCGGGACCGAAGACGGCCGGAACTGGTTCGAGGCCGCCGCCTCGGCCGAGACCAAGGACAAGACCACGCTGGGCGCCTGGCAGCCGGGCCAGCGGATCAACCTGGAACCGGCGTTGCGGCTGGGCGACGAGCTTGGCGGCCACATTGTCTCGGGCCATATCGACGGGGTCGGCGAGATCACCGCGATCCGGGCCGAGGGCGACAGCCACCGCCTGAGCCTGCGCGCGCCCGACGCGCTGGCCAGGTTCATCGCTTCCAAGGGCTCGGTCTGCATCGACGGCATCTCGCTGACCGTCAACGAGGTCGACGGGCCGGCCTTCGGGGTCAACATCATCCCCCACACCTGGTCGGTCACCAGCCTTGCCGGGGCGGAACCGGGCGGGCAGGTCAATCTGGAAATCGATCTGCTGGCGCGGTATGTCGCCCGCCTGAACGAAATGGCGGGCTGATTCGCCGCCGGTTTTCCCGCTACAAGCCGACACCCCGATTCCCCTCCGTGCGGAGCCACCGATGAGCGAGAGCCACTACAAGGACTACATCTCCAAGGTCTCCGAGATCATCGAGGAGGCGCGCAACGGGCGCATGTTCATCCTGATCGACCACGAGGACCGCGAGAACGAGGGCGACCTGGTGATCCCGGCCCAGATGGCGACCCCGGATGCGGTCAACTTCATGGCCACCCACGGCCGCGGGCTGATCTGCCTGGCGATGGAAGCGGCCCGGCTCGACGCGCTCGGCCTGCCGATGATGGCGCCGACCAACCAATCGCGCCACGAGACCGCCTTCACCGTCTCGATCGAGGCCCGCGAGGGCGTCACCACCGGTATTTCGGCGCATGACCGGGCGCGCACCGTCGCGGTCGCCATCGACCCCCAGTCCGGCCCGGCCGATATCGCCACGCCGGGGCATGTGTTCCCGCTGCGTGCCCGCGAGGGCGGGGTGCTGATGCGGGCCGGGCATACCGAGGCCGCGGTCGATATCGCCCGGCTCGCCGGCCTGGCCCCGGCGGGCGTAATCTGCGAGGTGATGAACGACGACGGCACCATGGCCCGGCTGCCCGACCTGGTCGCCTTCGCCCAGCGCCACAACCTGAAGATCGGCACCATCACCGACCTGATCGCCTATCGCCGCCGCCACGACAACCTGGTACGCGAGACCGCGATGCAGACCATCACCTCGACCATCGGCGGCGAGTGGGGCATCCGCATCTTCCAGGATCAGCCCGAGGGCGCCGAGCATATCGCGCTGGTCAAGGGCGACATCGGCGACGGCCCGCCGGTGCTGGTGCGGATGCATGTCATCGACCCGCTGGAAGACCTTCTGGCGCTGAACCCGGATCGCTGGCAGCAGGTGCCCGATGCGATGGCGGTGATCGCCGCCGAGGGGCGCGGCGCCATCGTATTGCTGCGCGACATGTCGCCGAACGCGCTCTCGGCCAAGCTGAGTGGCACCGCCGGCGTCTCGCCGAAGGAGCTTCGGCAATACGGGGTGGGGGCACAGATTCTCGGCGCGCTGGGGGTTTCGGAGATGATCATGCTGACCAATTCGCCGGCCCCCAAGGTGGTCGGGCTGGAGGGCTACGGCATCACCATCGTCGGCACAAGGCCGATCCCGAAGCGCGGAGGTTGAGATGGCTTCGCCCCCAAAACCCGGCCCGAAACCCGGCGCCCCGGCCCTGCCCGCGCTGGCCCCGGCGCCGAGGGTGCTGATCGTCGCCGCGCCGTTCTACCGCGAGATCGCCGACGGGCTGATCGCCGGGGCGCGCGCGGTGCTGGACGCGGCCGGCGCCAGGCACGAGCTGGTCGAGGTGCCCGGCGCGCTGGAGCTCCCGGTGGCGATCCGGCTGGCCGCGGAGGCCGGCTCCTGGGAGGGCTATGTGGCGCTGGGCTGCGTGATCCGCGGCGAGACCAGCCATTACGAATCGGTGTGCAGCAATTCGGCGCGCGGGCTGATGGGGCTCGGGGTCGAGCGCGGACTGGCCATCGGCAACGGCATCCTGACCTGCGAGACCATGGCCCAGGCCGAGCTCCGGGCCGATCCGGGCGCGATGGACAAGGGCGGTGGTGCGGCGGCGGCGGCGCTGCATCTGATCGCGCTGGCCCGGCGATTCCGGACCATGCCCGGCGACGCCGACATCCTGCTGGCCGCCGGCGCCGACCAGCCCGGGACCGGGTGAGATGGCCTCGAAGGCCCATGCGGAGGCCCGGCTGGCCCGTTCCGCCGCCCGGCTGGCGGCGGTGCAGGCGCTCTACCAGATCGAGCTGACCGGCACCGGCTGGCAAATCGTGCGGCGCGAATTCGAGGACCATCGCCTCGGCGCCGAGATCGAGGGCGTGCAGTACCGCGAGGCGGATATCGATTTGTTCCGGGACCTTCTGGAAGGCGTCGTCGCCCGCCAGGCGGCGATCGACCAGCTCACCGACCGGGCGCTGGTGGAAAAATGGCCGCTGGGCCGGATCGACGCCACCCTGCGCGCCGTGTTCCGCGCCGCCGGTTACGAGCTGATCGCCCGCCCCGACATTCCGCCCAAGGTGAGCATAGGGGAATATGTCGATGTAACAAAAGCATTTTTCTCCGCCGGAAAGGAAGCCAAGTTTGTCAACGCGGTGCTCGACCACATGGCCCACGAGGTGCGCGGCGAGGAGATGACGCGGCGCTGAGCCCGCCGCCAGGCGGCTGACGACCGGCATCCCCTTTGACGGCTTTTTCACCTTTGACTGGACCGCCGCCGCCCCTACCCTACCCACCATGCCGTTCATACCGCCCCGAATCGCCCCGCCGACGCGCCAGCTGTCCTTGCTCGAGACGCTGCGGGCGGCCCGGCGCAACGTGCTCGAGATCATCCCGGGGCTGTCCTATGTCCAGCCGATGGTGTCCGGGCGGCTCGGCAGCCGCTGGCACATGGTGCAGGATCCCGGCGCGTTGCGGCGCATCTTCCTCGACAACGCCGCCAACTATCCGAAATCCGAGGTCATGCTGCGGATGCTGCGCCCGGCGGTGGGCGACAGCCTGTTCACCTCCGAGGGCGACGCCTGGCGCTGGCAGCGCCGCACCGTCGCGCCGGTGTTCGCGCCGCGCAACGTGGCGGCGCTGGCGCCGGTGATGACGGCCACCGCGGAGCGCACGGCACAACGCCTGGCGCGGAGCGCCGCCCGGCCCGGAATGGTCACCGAGATGGTGAGCGAGATGTTCACGGCAACCTTCGAGGTGATCTGCGACGTGGCGCTCTCGGGCCGCGAGCACTTCGACGCCAAGCTCTACGGCCAGGCCATCATCCGCTATATGGCGACCGTGGGCCGGGCCTCGGTGCTCGATTTCCTGCAGGTCCCGAACTGGATGCCGCGGCCCGGAGCGGTGCTGGGCCGAGGCTCGGTCCGGACCATGCACGCCATGGTCGCGCGCGCCATCGAGGAGCGGCGCCGATCCGTCTCTGTGCGGGGGGCCGGGGGAGCAACCCGGGCCACCGACGACCTGCTCGACCACATGCTCAAGGCCGAGGATGCCGAGACCGGCCGGCGCATGACGCCCGAGGAACTGCTGCACAACATGCAGTTCTTCATCGTCGGCGGGCACGAGACCACCGCCCTGACCCTGTCCTGGGCGCTGCTGCTGCTGGCCGGCGATCCCGAGGTGCAGGAGCAGGCCCGGGCCGAGGCCCGCGCCGCGCTCGGCGACGCCCCGGCCGGCGCCGAACACATCGCGCTGACGCCCCATGTGGGTCGGGTGATCGAGGAGACGATGCGGCTCTACCCGCCGGTCGGTCTGCTGGCCCGCAACGTGCTGCGTCCCGACTTGCTCGCCGGGCGCCGGATCATGCCCAAGGACACGCTTTTCCTGCCGATCTTCGCCCTGCACCGGCACCGCATGTGGTGGGACGATCCGGATACCTTCGATCCCGGCAATTTCGCACCGGAGAAGGTTGCCGCGCGGGACCGCTACGTCTATCTGCCGTTCGGGGCCGGACCGCGGGTCTGCGTTGGCGCGAACTTCGCCATGATGCAGGCCCACATCATCCTCGCCACCCTGCTGGCCCGGTTCCGCTTCGCCCCCGGCGACGGCCCGCCGCCGGTGCCGACGATGTCGATGACGGTGCGGCCCGAGGGCGGCGTGAGGCTTTCGGTCACGCCCCTTTGACGCGGCTGGATGGCGCTGCATCCGGCGGGAGCGACGGGCGGACAATCATCTCCGCCCTACCGGGCGGCGCCGCGCTGCTTGGTAGGGCGGAGATGATTGTCCGCCGCGCCCGGCCGCGCCTACTCTTCGAGGAGCTGCTCGCCGGTCAGCGTGCCGAGGTTGCCGAGAAGCTGTTGCAGGATGGTCAGCTCGCGGCCATGGGTCGGCGTGGTCCGGGTTTGCAGGTTGATGATGCGGCCGGCCTCGAGCCCGTAGACATGCACCCCGGACACCACGTCATTGGCGTCGAACTGGACCGAGACGATGCGCCGGTCGGTCACCGCCGGGGCGTGGTACAAATTATGTTCGACCGTCGTCGCGACGTAATACCAGCCGGTGCTGGTGAACACGCCGGTGGTCGAGGGCCGGCCGATCTTGCGCCGGACCGAGCCGCGGGTGTCGGTTCCGGCCGTGATCCCGGCCAACAGTGCATCATCGGGAGCATAACCGTGGTTCTTGACCGCCGGCGCACAGCCGGACAGCGCAGCGCCGATCATCGCCGCCAGAACCAGACCCGCCACTCGCTTCATCACTGGGCTTCCCTCCTGCATCTCACCTGTTTCCCCTACTCCGCGGATAGTCTAAATTCAAGCGACCCGGCGCCAAATTGCCGACGCCCGTCCGATCCCGCCGCCCAATACCCGTTCCCGATGCCGGAGGCACAAGAGAGCATGAACACCACGACCTCCGCCGCCGAGCGTCCCGCCCCCTTCCGGCGGCCGATCGCGGTCGCCGGGCTGCGCCGCGACGGCGAGACACCGTTGCGCATCGCCGCCGAGCCGGACGAGCTTGCCGAACTGGCCCGCTATCTCGATGTCGATCGAATCGACCGCCTTACCCTGGCCGGCTTCATCTCTCCCGCCGAGGACGGCGGCTGGCGGGTGCGCGGCCGGCTGGTGGCCAAGCTGGAACAGGCTTGCGTGGTCTCGCAGGTGCCGCTGCGCCGCCGCCACGACGCCGAGATCGAGCGGCTCTATCTGCCGGCGGACCGGCTCGTCACCGAGTCGGAGGTGCAGGTCTCGCACGACGACCCGGATGCGCCCGACCCCTTCACCGGCAGCATCGACCCGGCCCAGTTCGCGGTCGAGAGCCTGGTGCTGATGATCGACCCCTATCCCCGCGCCGAAAGCGTCGAACTGGAGCGGCGCGGCTTCACCGCTCCCGGGGTCGCGCCGCTGCCCGAAGAGGCCAGCCTGCCGTTCGCCGGCCTCGCCGCGTTGAAACCCGGCTCCGGCACGGGCGATGTCTGAAAGCCAATACACAACACCGTGCGCCCGGCCGGCGCGAAGCGAGAAAACTCTTGCTCCGCTGGGCAAAAAGGTTATTTTCCGCCTCTCGTTTCCCCGAATGGTTCGGCCCAGAGCGCGTCGGCCGATGATCGTGCCCGATGATCGCGCCAGATGATTGTACTGGGGAATCTACCGGGGTCGGATAATACTCCGGGCCTGCGGATCGGCCGCAGCAACTGCCCGGGCGACATGACAGAGGATAGACATGGCGGTCCAAAAGAACCGGAAGACCCGGTCGAAACGCAACATGCGCCGCTCACACGACGCCCTGAGAGCCGTGACGAGCACCGAATGCCCGAACTGCGGCGAACTCAAACTGCCGCACCATGTTTGCGGCGCCTGCGGCTACTACAGCGGCCGCGAGGTCGTGGCCCAGATCGCGGACGACGATCTGGACGACGACGCGGCATAATCGCGCACCGATCCCGGATCGGACCCGCGCCGGTCCGTTTGGGCGGGGCTGTCCCCGCGCCGGGGCCCGCGCCAAGGATTGAGAGATGAGCCGGAGCACCGTTATTTCCATCGACGCGATGGGGGGTGACCGGGGGCCCGCCCCGATTCTGACCGGCATGGCGCACGTTCTGTCCGGCAATCGCAACCTGCATTTCATCGTCCATGGCGACGAGACCAAGCTTGTCGAGGCGCTTCGGCGGCGCGCCAGCCTGCGGGCGCATTGCGAAATCCGCCACGCCGCCCAGGTCGTCTCGATGTCGGAAAAGCCGTCGCGGGCGCTGCGCGACGGTCGCGACAGCTCGATGTGGCGCGCCATCGACACGGTGGCGCAAGGCGAGGCGAAAGTCGCGATCTCGTCGGGCAACACCGGCGCCCTGATGGCGATGGCAATCTTCATTCTGCGCAAGGCGCCGGGGATCGACCGGCCCGCCATCGCGGTGAACTGGCCGTCGCGCGCGCCGCACGGCTACAACACCGTGCTCGACGCCGGCGCCGATGTCCGGGCCGATTCGCGCAACCTGCTGCAATACGCCGTGATGGGGGCCGAATACGCTCATCTCAACTTCGGCATCGAGCAGCCCCGAGTCGGTCTGCTGAACATCGGTACCGAGCCCGGCAAGGGTCCCCAGGACCTGCGCGACGCCGCCGCCCTGATCGAGGCCGCCGCCGGCGACCGCTTCAGCTTCGTCGGCTTCGTCGAGGGCAACGACATCTCGAAGACCACGGCGGACGTCTTCGTCACCGACGGTTTCACCGGCAATGTCACGCTGAAGGCGGCCGAGGGAACCGCCGGTTTTATCCGCGAATCACTGCGCGACGCCTTCCGGCACAGTTTCTGGTCGCGGGCGGCCACCCTGTTCGCCGTCACCTCGCTGCAACGCATGCGTCAGCGCATCGACCCCAGGCGCGCCAATGGCGGGGTCTTCCTCGGCCTCAACGGTGCCGTGGTGAAAAGTCACGGCAGCGCCGATGCGGTCGGCTGCGCATCGGCCATCGCGCTGGCGGCAAAGATGGCCGAGACCGACTTTCCGCGCCTGGTTGCGGCACAGCTTGCCAAGCTCGACGCGGGCGGCGACACTCGGGGCGAAACTCGGGGCGATGAGCGGCGCGGAGAGAGCGGAAAATGAGCGTGGTGCGTGCCAGGGCCGTGGGCTGCGGCCATTACCTGCCGGCCAGGATACTGACCAACGACGAGCTGGCCGCCCGAATCGACACCACCGACGCATGGATCCAGAGCCGGACCGGGATCCGCCGCCGCCATGTCGCCGCCGAGGGCGAGAAGACCTCGGACCTGGCGATTGCCGCCGCCCTCGACGCCCTGGCGGCGGCCGGGCTGACCGGCGCCGACATCGACGCCATCGTGCTGGCCACCGCAACCCCGGACCAGACCTTCCCCTCGACCGCGACCCGGGTCCAGCACGCCATCGGCATGCACGGCGGCTTCGCCTTCGACCTGCACGCGGTCTGCGCCGGCTTTATCTTCGGCATCGCCAACGCCAACGCGATGATCGTCTCGGGGCTGGCGCGCCGGGTGCTGGTGATCGGCGCCGAGACCTTCTCGCGGATTCTCGACTGGAACGACCGGGCCACCTGCGTGTTGTTCGGCGACGGCGCGGGGGCGGTGATTCTCGAAGCCGCCGAGGGCACCGGAAGCGTCGCGGACCACGGCGTGCTGGGCGCCTGCCTGCATTCCGACGGCGCCCATAACGACCTGCTCTATGTTTCCGGCGGCCCCTCGACCACCCAGGATACCGGCTACCTGAGAATGGAGGGGCGCGAGGTCTTCCGCCACGCCGTGGTCAAGCTGGCCGAGGTGGCCGACGAGGTGATGGAGAAGGTTGGTGTCACCGGCTCGGATGTCGACTGGATCGTGCCGCATCAGGCGAACCTGCGAATCATCGAGAGCACGGCGAAAAAGGCTGGCGTACCAATGGCAAAGGTCGTCGTGACGGTCCACGACCACGGCAACACCTCGGCCGCGTCGATCCCGCTGGCGCTGTCGATCGCCGTTGGCGACGGCCGGATAAGGCCCGGAAACCTGCTGCTGATGGAGGCCATCGGCGGTGGCCTCGCATGGGGCTCGGCGCTGCTGCGTTGGTAACAATTCGCAACTAAAGTTCTACCTTAAGTTCCGAAATTTTATCCAAGCCATTGACATTGACTCGTTTTCCCAATTTCCGTTACAATCACGCTACGAGGGTAGAAGCGTTGTGTAATATAACAGAAAAGGGGTTCGGACGATGGTGGGTACTACGTTGACACGATCCGACCTGAGTGAAGCGGTCTATCGAGAGATCGGTTTGTCCCGGAACGAGTCCGCCGAAATGGTGGAAACGATCCTGATGAGAATCTCGAATGCCTTGGTAAAGGGCGAGAATGTAAAGATTTCTTCGTTCGGCACCTTTGCCGTGCGCGACAAGGGTGCGCGCATGGGACGCAACCCCAAAACCGGCGAAGAGGTCCCGATCGATCCGCGCCGGGTGCTGGTGTTCCGCCCGTCCCACATCATGAAGGACAGGGTCAACAGCGGGGGTGCCGGGTGATGGCTGTAACCGCTGAGTCGCTTTCCGGAGCTTCGGTGAAATCGCCCGAAGCGTTCCGGACCATCAGCGAGGTCTCGGGAGACCTCTCTCTGCCACAGCACGTTCTGCGCTTCTGGGAGACCCGGTTCGCGCAAATCAAACCGATGAAACGCGGCGGTGGCCGGCGGCTCTACCGCCCCGACCATGTCGCCCTGCTGCGCGGCATCAAGGCGCTGCTCTACGACGACGGCATGACCATCAAGGGCGTGCAGAAGGTGCTGCGCGAAAAGGGCACGAAAAACGTGATTGCGCGGGGCAGCGCCAATGCGGAACTGACGCTGGAGAGCGCCCCCGTGCCGGCCGACGCCTCGAAGCGCCTGTCGGCGCTGAAGGTTCGGGTCGAGGCCGAGCGCGCCGTCGAGGCCGCCGATGCCGGTGAAGCGGTCGATCCGCGGCGCATCCGCGCCAGCATTTCACGGCTCGAAGCGATCCTGGAGCGGCTCGAGAGCCGATAATCCCCGCCTCCGGGGGCAGAGGCAAGGCGGGCTCCGCGGGGCGGGGCCCGCCGTCGTTTCCGGCACCCTGTTCCGGGTCCGGATTTCCGTTGCACTGGACGCCGGAGGCGCTATAACCGCTCCACCTTTGTCGGGCCGTAGCGCAGGTTGGTAGCGCGCTTGCATGGGGCGCAAGAGGTCGTGAGTTCGAATCTCGCCGGCCCGACCACCAAGAGACGCCAGCGGCGCCGCTGCTGGCGTTTTTGTTTGGCGAACGGGGTTGAGATGAACCATCGGGCAGAGGGCGTGATCCCGTCGCAGGAGTTGCGCGCGATGATCGCGCGGGGCGAGATCGTCGCCGACCCGATTGGACCTGGGCCGGTGCTGCCCGAGCAGGTCCAGCCCGCCAGCCTCGACCTGCGCCTCGGCCATCGCGCCTGGCGGGTGCGGGCCAGTTTCCTGGCCGGCCGGGATCGCGACGTTGCCGAGCGGCTGGCCGATTTCGCCATGCACGAGATCGATCTGGACGGCGGCGCGGTGCTGGAAACCGGCTGCGTCTATGTCGTCGAACTGGCCGAGAAGCTGGCCCTGCCGGCGGACATCGAAGCCGCCGCGAACGCCAAGAGCTCGACCGGACGGCTCGATCTGCTGACCCGGATGATCACCGACCGCTCGATCGAGTTCGACCGGGTCGCGGCGGGCTACCACGGGCCGCTCTATGCCGAGATCAGCCCCCGCACCTTCTCGGTGCTGGTGCGGCCGGGCATGCGCCTCAACCAGATCCGGTTCCGCCGCGGCGAGGCGGTGATCGACGACGCCGGGCTGCGGGCGCTCCACGCCCGCGAGCCGCTGGTCGATGGCGAGGCGCTGATCGACGGCGGCCTGGGCTTCTCGGTCGATCTGACCCGGCGCGGGGCCACCAACATTGAGGGCGGCATCGTCGGCTGGCGGGCGCGGCGCCATTGCGGGCTGATCGACCTCGACCTGGTGAACCACTACGAGCCGGCGGAGTTCTGGGAGCCGGTCCGCCCCGGGCGCCGGGGCATCGTCATCCTCGACCCCGGCGCGTTCTACATCCTGGTCAGCCGCGAGGCGGTCAACATACCGCCCGAGACGGCCGCCGAGATGGTGCCCTACATGGCCATTGCGGGCGAGTTCCGGGTCCACTACGCGGGCTTCTTCGACCCCGGCTTCGGCCACCCCGCGACCGGCGGGGCCGGCTCGCGCGGGGTGCTCGAGGTGCGCTGCTACGAGGCCCCCTTCGCGCTCGAGCACGGCCAGATGGTCGGGCGCCTGGTCTACGAGCGCATGGCGGAAGTGCCGGACCTGCTCTACGGCGCCGGCATCGGCTCAAGCTACCAGGGCCAGGAGTTGCGGCTGTCGAAGCATTTCAAGGCGGGGTGAGGGCAGGCAGGATTTCACGCGTGAAATGGGGGTCAAGTTGTTGTTTTATATAGATTATCATATTGACTGCGACATTTCGCCGCATACTTTGTGCCCTGAGCCAGGGATGGTGGAACAAGTTCCACCCTACGCGCGCTGAGCCAGGTCGGACGTCCCGTCACCCGCTCGGGCACGGCCGCGAATGCCGGCAATCGGGTGTTCAACGGCCATCGCCCTGGTGGCCAGCGAGGGTTCGGGTTGTGCCAAGACCGGGCCTTCACGTCGGCCAAGTGTCCCTCACTTTGAACCAGCCGAAGGAGGATGTTGTCGTGACTTCAGCTGATCCTGCCTCGATAATTAGAAGGCGTAGTTGTTTAAGCAGTTAAAGCTGCCCACTCACGATCAACCCACTGGCACATGTGAAGCAACTGGCGTAGTGCCTCATCAGCGTTTGCCGTGCTAATCGGGCTCGCACGACCGTGGGCCGCATCATCCCTCCAAAATGAGATGATGCCCGAGAAAGCGGTGAGTTCATTTCGCGTGTTCGCATTTGCTCGCCCGACGATGATGTTGAGCACCTTCTGCCTGCCGCCCGCTCGCCGGTACTTATTCAGAACTTCATTCTCATTTCCAGCCTTGGCTATGGCTAGCGCGAGGAGCACCGACTCTGCCGCAGCGCCGACCATCGCGCAGCAAGCGAGCCACGCTTCAGCATTCCGACATTTGACGGCCTCTTGGACTCGCTGATGGAACCCTTCGCCGTATCGCTGGTATTCCGCGAAGGTCGCAGCGAGTGATCCCGGCTGGGTAATCAGGATGGCCGTCACATCCAAATGGTCAAGCGCTGACGCCCCTGCGACGGTTAAAGAATATCCGCCCTCGACAACGCCCTGTGCCGCGTCGTTCCGTATTCCCGGTCGAACTATCCCACGCCGGCACAATTCCCATGCCGCTTCCATGAAAATCGGAGACAGCTCAGTCACGGCCCTCTGTTCCGCTTGGTGGTCTTGCCGATGTCGTTGTTCAGCAGCAACTTGCGCTACATTCCTCGGGTACAAATCGTAGCCGTAATTCCGAGCCCGGCCCGCCTGAAGCAGCTCAAGCGTGAGTGCGATCGCTTCATCAAGGTCCATGTCCTTCTCCTGCATCTGGCGCAGCGGCCCGCCTGCGGTGCTCTCGTCAAAAAGTCTTGGCAGCTTCCGTTGCAACTCGTGGCCAAACGCCCAACAGCGCACCCAATCGTGCTCAGATAATTGCCAGAAAACTCGATACTCGTGGCCGAAGCGTCTGTATAGGTATTAGTCGGCTTTGGGTCTTGGGTGTGTGAAAACATCGGACGAGTGCGCGAAATGCCACTTTGGCTCAACTGTTGAAATTCCAGTGTCAATGAAATCAATGCCTTAGGGTGATCAAAACTTCAGGAATCACGCCGATTCGCTAATAAAACTGGATAAGACGGCGTTTCCACACAGCCTGGGTCATAACCGGCTGTTCGTCGGATTCGTTACGGATGACCGCTGTGGGCCTGTGAGCGGACTTTGCCGCTCGCGACACCAGTCATGAGCCCATGACCCAAACCCCGGCGCCCTACTCCGCCGCCAGTCCCTCGGTGAACTGGAGCCGGGCGAGGCGGGCGTAGAGACCGCCTTGTGCGACCAGTTCGTCATGGGTGCCGGTGGCGACCAGCCGGCCGTCCTCCAGCAC
>JACZTQ010000324.1 GCA_022573605.1 Pseudomonadota bacterium
ACGACGGTGACGACGGCGACGACGGTGACGACGGTGACGACGGTGACGACGGCGACGACGGCGACGACGGCGACGACGGCGACGACGGCGACGAATCCCCGGGCGACGACGGCGACGACGGTGACGACGGCGACGACGGTGACGACGGCGACGACGGTGACGACGGTGACGACGGCGACGACGGCGACGAATCCCCGGGCGACGACGGTGACGACGGCGACGACGGTGACGACGGTGACGACGGTGACGACGGCGACGACGGTGACGACGGCGACGACGGCGACGAATCCCCGGGCGACGACGGCGATGACGGTGACGAATCCCCGGGCGGTGACGGCGACAACGGCGTTGGCAATGGCGACAGCAACACCAACACCGGTCAGGACGGGCTGGCGGAAGGCGACCCGAGCAATCCTGGTCAGGGGCGCGGATTTGGCCGCAATGGCGGCGGCAACGCCGGCGGCGGCAATTCCCCGGACCACGAGTGATCGTTTTGCTCGAAACCGACCGCAGTTACCTCGCGGAGCGGTAGGGAGAGAACGCGTTGAGTTCCGGTGACCGTTCCGGAGCGGCCGGACGAAGACCGGGCACAGGGCCAATGCTGGCCCTGTGCCTTTTTGATTCGCAATGGTCCTACCGGCCGGAATTGACGCCGGCGCCGGGGGATGCTCCGATGCGCGCTTCGCCACCAGAGGAACGTCGGCCCATGCCCAGCCGTGACCCCAGTCGTGACGACGCCGTCGCCCTCGCCACCGATTATCTCGACAGCGGCGGCTTCGAGGCCGACCTCGCCCGCCGGGTGGCGATCCCCTCGGAGAGCCAGACCCCGGAGGGCCTGCCCCATTGCGCGCGCTATCTCGACCGGGAGATGGTCCCGGCCTTCGAGGCGATGGGTTTCGGCTGCCGGGTCTTCGACAACCCGGTCGCGGGCCGCGGCCCGGTGCTGCTGGCCACCCGAACCGAGGCCGAGGACTTGGCGACGGTGCTCGGTTACGGCCACGGCGATGTCGTCCGGGGGCTCGACGACCAGTGGACCAGGGGCGCCGGGCCGTGGCGCACGGCGCGCGACGGCGACCGGCTCTATGGAAGGGGCACCGCCGACAACAAGGGCCAGCACAGCATCAACATGGCGGCGATGGGCGCCGTGCTGGAGACGCGCGGGCGGCTCGGCTTCAACGCCAGGTTCATCATCGAGACCGGCGAGGAGAACGGCTCGAGCGGCCTGCGCGAGATCATCGAGGCGAACCTGGAAGCGTTCGGCGCCGATGTCTTCATCGCCTCGGACGGGCCGCGGGTGCGGGCCGACCGGCCCACCGTCAGCTTGGGCGCGCGCGGGGCGATGAACTTCGACCTGGTCTGCGAATTGCGCGACGGCGGGCACCATTCCGGCAACTGGGGCGGGGCGCTGGCCGACCCGGCGGCGATCCTGGCCCATGCCATCGCCACCATCGTCAGCCCGAAGGGGCAGATTCAGGTCAACGAATGGCTGCCGCCGCCGATCTCCAACGCGGCGCGCGAGGCATTGAAGGGGGTGGAGATCGACGGTGGCCCGGAGGGCCCCGAGGTCGACCGGGACTGGGGCGAGCCCGGCCTGACCCCGGCCGAGAACGTCTATGCCTGGAACGCGTTTGCGGTGCTCACCCTGCTGTCGGGCTCTCCGGCCAGCCCGGTCAACGCCATCGCTCCCCGGGCCCGGGCGCATTGCCAGTTGCGCTACATCGCGGGGACCGATGTGGACGATATCCTTCCGGCGCTGCGCCGCCATCTGGACGCGCACGGCTTCGGACAGGTCGCGGTGGAACCGCCGCCGGCGGGCAACGCGGCCGGGTTCGGCGCCAGCCGGACGGAGCTTGACGACCCCTGGGCGCGCTGGGTCTGCCGATCGGTCGAGCGCTCGACCGGCCAGCCGCCGGCGATCCTCCCGCAGATGGGCGGCTCGATCTGCAACGACCTGTTCACGGATTTGCTGGGGCTGCCGGCGATCTGGCTGCCGCACTCGTATGCCGCCTGCTCGCAGCACGCCCCCGACGAGCACATCCTGCTGGGGCTCAGCCGCGAGGCGCTGGCGCTGATGGCGGGGCTCTACTGGGATCTGGGCGATCCGGAGCTACCCCAGCCATGACCGGCGGGTTGATCTGCGCCCCCCAGCCCGAGGCGGTCGAGGCCGGCGCCGAGGTGCTGCGCGACGGCGGCAACGCGGTCGATGCCGCTGTTGCCTGCGCCCTGGTGCAGACCGCCGTCGATCCGATCATGTGCGGCATCGCCGGCTTCGGCTCGATGCAGGTCTGGATGGCGGATCAGGGCGGGCACCGGGTGATCGAGTTCCACGGCCGCGCCCCGGCGGCGGTGCGCGCCGACATGTGGGAGGACATCATCCTCGGCGAGGCCGAGGACGGATTTGGCTTCCTGCTCGAGGGCGCGGTCAACGAGATCGGCTACCAGTCGATCACCACGCCGATGACGCTCCGGGCGCTGGAGCTGGCGCTGGCCCGGTTCGGCACCCGCAGCCTGGCCGAGCTGATCCGGCCCGCCATCGACTATTGCGAACAAGGGTTCCGGGTCCGCCCCCATGTCAGCGCCTTCTGGAACGAGGCGCCGGGTGCGGGGCGCGTCGCGCATCGCGAGTTCCTGACCCGCAATCCGGACGCGCGGAAGATCTATTGCAAGCCCGGCGGCGGCATCCCTGGTCTCGGCGAGGTGGTCCGCAACCCGGACCTGGGCCGCACCTATCGGCGCATCGCCGAGCATGGGGTGGAGGATTTCTACACCGGCGCCATCGCCGGCGAGATCGCCGCCGATATGGCGCGCCATGGCGGGCTGCTCTCGGCCGCCGACCTGGCGGCGGTGGCGCCCACCGAGGCCGAGCCGCTGTGGGGCGTCTATCGCGGCCACCGGGTCGCCACCAACAACCCGCCGGGCGGCGGCGTGATGATCCTCGAGATGCTGAACATCCTGGAGCATTTCGACCTGGCGGCGATGGGCCACAACGCGCCCGAATACATCGCCACCGTCGCCGAGGCGATGAAGATCGCCACGGTGGACAAGGATACCAAGGTGGGTGATCCGCGCTTCGTCGAGGTGCCGGTGGCGGAGTTGACCTCGAAGGACTACGCCGGCGCGATGGCGATGCGCATCCGCCGGGGCGAGAAGACCCATGTGCCCCGGCTGAACGCCGGCGGCGAGGAATCGAAGGACACCACCCAGGTCTGCGCCGTCGATGGTGCCGGCAACTGCGTCTCGCTGACCCATTCCATCGGCATGCCCTCGGGCGTGGTCACCGAGGGGCTGGGGTTCA
>JACZTQ010000325.1 GCA_022573605.1 Pseudomonadota bacterium
CCCGGACCACCCGGAGCAGCGTCTCGACCTCGCCCGGCAGCTTGCCGAAGCGGTCGTGCAACTCGGCGGCGAAACCCTCCATCTCGGTCCGGCTGGCCAGGTTCGAGAGCCGCCGGTAGAGGCCGAGGCGAACATCCAAGTCGGGCACGTAAGTCTCCGGGATCAGCACCGGCACGCCGAGGTTGATCTGCGGCGCCCAGGTCTCGCCGGCCTCGACCGGCACCCCGGCCTGGCCGGCGCGAATCCGCGCGATCGCCTCCTCCAGCATGTCCTGGTAGAGTTCGAACCCGACCTCGCGGATATGGCCCGACTGCTCCTCGCCCAGCAGGTTCCCCGCCCCTCTGATATCCAGATCATGCGAGGCCAGCGCGAACCCCGCCCCCAGGGTGTCGAGCGAGCCCAGCACCTTGAGGCGGCGCTCCGCCTGCGGCGTCAGGGGTTTCCTCGGCTCGGTCGTCAGGTAGGCATAGGCGCGCAGCTTGGCGCGCCCGACCCGGCCGCGAATCTGGTAGAGCTGGGCCAGCCCGAACATGTCGGCCCGCTGCACGATCAGGGTGTTGGCGGTGGGGATATCGAGCCCCGACTCGATGATCGAGGTCGAGAGCAGCACGTCGTATTTGCCGTCGTAGAAGGCGTTCATGCATTGGTCCAGTTCGCCCGCCGCCATCCGGCCATGGGCGACAACATAGGTGACCTCGGGCACCTCGCTCTTGAGGAACGCCTCGGCCCCGGCCAGGTCGGCGATGCGCGGCACCACGTAGAAGCTCTGCCCGCCCCGGTAATGCTCGCGCAGCAGCGCCTCGCGCAGGCTGACCCGGTCGAACGGGCTGATATAGGTGCGCACCGCGAGGCGGTCGATCGGCGGCGTGGCGATGATCGAGAGCTCGCGCACCCCCGACATCGCCAGTTGCAGGGTGCGCGGGATCGGGGTGGCGGTCAGCGTCAGCACGTGCACGTCCGAGCGGAGCTGCTTGAGGCGCTCCTTGTGGGTGACCCCGAAGTGCTGCTCCTCGTCGATGATGATCAGCCCGAGCTGGCAGAACCTGATCCCCTTGGCGAGCAGCGCATGGGTGCCCACCACGATCGGGATCGAGCCGTCGGCCAGCCCCTTCCTGGTCTCCGCCGCCTCCGCCGCCGAGACAAATCGCGAAAGCTGGCGCACCTTCAGCCCGGTGCCCTGGAAGCGCTCGCGGAATTCGTGTGTGTGCTGGCGCGCCAGCAGCGTGGTCGGCGCGATCAGCGCCACCTGCATCCCGGCCGAAGCCGCAACGTATGCGGCCCGCAGCGCCACCTCGGTCTTGCCAAAACCGACATCGCCGCAGACCAGCCGGTCCATCGGCCGGCCCGAGGCCAGATCGCTCACCACGTCCTCGATGGCGCGAAGCTGGTCGTCGGTCTCCTGGTAGGGGAAGCGGGCGGCGAACCTGGCGTAGCCCGGGGCGTCGGGCTCCAGCACCTCGGCGGTCCTGAGCGCCCGTTCGGCGGCGACCCGGATCAGCTTGTCGGCCATGTCGCGCACCCGCTCCTTGAGCTTCGCCTTCCTGGCCTGCCAGGCGCCGCCGCCGAGGCGGTCGAGCAGCCCCGTCTCCTGCCCGTAGCGGGAGAGCAACTCGAGGTTCTCGACCGGCAGGTAGAGCTTGTCGCCGCCGTGATATTCCAGCGCCAGGCACTCGTGCGGCGCCCCGGCGGCGGTGATCGTCTCCAGCCCCAGATAGCGCCCGACCCCGTGGTCGAGATGCACCACCAGGTCGCCCGCGCTCAGCGACTGGTGCTCGGTCAGGAAGTTCTCGGCCCGCCGGCTTTTCCGCGCCCGGCGGATCAGCCGGTCGCCGAGCACGTCCTGCTCCGAGATCACGGTCACGACCCCGTCGCGCTCGGGCCCCTCGAAACCCTGCTCCAGCCCCCAGACCATCAGGTTGACGCCGGGTCCGACGTCCTTCCAGCTCTTGGCCTCGCGGGCGCCCTCCAGCCCGTGATCGGCCAGCAGCAACCCCATCCGCTCCCGCGCCCCCTCGGAATAGGAGGCGATGATCACCGGCCCGGCCGACCGGCGCGCCTTGATGTGGTCCACCAGTGCGCAGAACAGGTTCACCTCCTGGCGCTGGCGCTCGGGCGCGAAGGATCGCCCGATCCGGCCCCCGGCGTCGATCACGCCGGGTCCCGGCGGCAGCTTGCCGGGCGCGAAGGACCGGGTGTGGCGCGCCGCCAGCGCCGCCTCCCAGGCGATCTCGTCGAGATAGAGCAGCTCCGGCGGGCAGGGCCGGTAGGGGAGATCGCCGCGCGCGGCTCCCTCGGCCGCCTCGCGCCGGGCCTGGTAGTGGTCGCGCACCATCTCGAGCCGCGCCTTGCAGGCCTCCGCGACCTGGTGGTCGAGGGTGACGGGGGCGCCGGGCAGGTAGTCGAACAGGGTCTCGAGATGGTCGTGGAACAGCGCCACCCAGTGTTCCATGCCCTGGTGCTTGCGCCCCTCCGAGACCGCGGCGTAGAGCGGGTCGTCGAGCCGGGCCGCACCGAACATCTCGCGGTAGCGCGAGCGGAACCGGGCGATCGCCGGCGCATCCAGGATCACCTCCGAGGCCGGGGCCAGTTCGACCCGTTCGACCGTCTCGACGGTGCGCTGGGTCTCGGCATCGAAGCGCCGGGCGCTCTCCAGCACGTCGCCGAAGAGGTCGAGCCGCACCGGGTTGGCGTGGCCGGGCGGGAAGATGTCGATGAGGCCGCCGCGGACGGCGAAATCGCCCGGCTCGATCACCGTCGAGGCCCGGTTGAACCCCATCCGCGCGAGCCACGCCACCAGCTCGCCCAGATCGACCTGGAACCCCACTTGCGCGGTGAAGCTGGCCCCCGCCACCACGGCGCGGGCGGGCACCTTCTGGGTCGCGGCGGCCAGGGTGGTCAGGATCACGGCGGGGCGGTCGA
This sequence comes from Pseudomonadota bacterium, assembly GCA_022573605.1. Lineage (GTDB taxonomy): Bacteria > Pseudomonadota > Alphaproteobacteria > Rhodobacterales > Rhodobacteraceae > Thermohalobaculum. The sequence goes on from JACZTQ010000325.1 coordinate 2,920, forward strand.
AGCCGTCGGCCAGCGCCGCGAGGGTCGCCATCCGCGCCGCCGCGATCTCCGGGTTGGGCGAGACCCGGTCATAGGGCAGGCAGTCCCAGGCCGGGAACTGCAACACCGGCAGGGCGGGCGCGAACAGCGCCAGCGCCTCGGCCATCGCCGCCGCGCGGGCGTCGTCGCGGGCGACGTGGATCACCGGGGCGGCGGCCTTGGCCACCAGATCGGCGACCAGGCGGGCGTCGAACCCCTCCGGCGCGCCGCCAACGGTGACGGCGCCAACATCGAGCAACGGGGCGGCGATTTCCGCGGACGTTCGCTTGCGCGTATTCATGGCGGCGGAGGTAGCGCGGAGCGGTTCCGGCCGCAAGGGTCAAGGGG
>JACZTQ010000326.1 GCA_022573605.1 Pseudomonadota bacterium
CACCCCCATGTCGCGGGCGTGGTAGAGGACGACCTCCTCCTGCTTGAAGCTCGCCTCGTGCTCCTCGTCGATGACGATCAGGCCGAGGTCGCGGAACGGCAGGAACAGCGCCGAGCGCGCGCCCACCACCAGTTGCGCCGTGCCCTCCGCCACGGCGCGCCAGCAGCGCCGCCGCTCGGCCCCGGCGACGCCGTGGTGCCACTCGGCCGGGCAGACGCCGAAGCGGGCCTCGACCCGGGCCAGGAAGCCGGGCGTCAGCGCCACCTCGGGCAGCAGCACCAGGGCCTGGCGGCCCTGGGCGATGCACTCGGCGACCGCCTCCAGATAGACTTCCGTTTTGCCCGACCCGGTGACGCCCTTGAGCAGCGTGACGCCGAAGCGCCGCGCCGCCACCGCCGCGCGCAGGGTCTCGGCCGCCGCCGCCTGCGCCTCCGAAAGGTGCTGGCCCGGCGCCTGGCCCCAGAGCGGCGGGTAGGGCGCATCGGCCGGCGCCTCGCGGGCGGTCAGCGCGCCGGCAGCCGCCAGCCCCTTGATGACCGAGGACGTGACCCCGGCCAGCCGGGCCAGTTCGGCGGCAGCGAAGCCGAGGCCGCCGTGCTGCTCCAGAACCGCGACCACCCGCCGGCGGGCCGGGGTCATCTTCTCGGGACGGGTCCGTGGCCAGGCGGGGCCCAGATGCCAGCGGGTCACGGTTTTCGGCGGCGCGCCCAGGTCGGGCACCCGGGTCGCGAGGCGCAACATCATGCCGAGCGGCGTCATGGTGTAGTCCGCCGCGCGGCCCAGGAAACGCCGCATGGTCCCGGACAGCGGCGGCGTCACCAGGCGCGTCGTCACCTGCTTGAGCCGCGAGCGGGCGATGGCCCGAGTCCCCGGCTGCCCGCCCGGCCCCCAGACCACGCCCACGGTCTGGCGGGCGCCGAGCTCGACGGAAACGAAATCGCCCGCCGCCAGGGTGATGCCTTCGGGCACGGTGTAATCCAGCGGCTCGCCGAACGGCATCGGCAGCAGCACGCCCACCCGCGCGCCCGGAGCGAACCGCGCCTCGCTCATTTCGCCGTCTCCGTGCAATCCGGGGTTGGCCCCCGGCCGCGCATTGGATTAGATTGCGCCCCGAGGCAGATCGAGCAGACAAGGATCCGACCCATGAAATTCTTCATCGACACCGCCGAAATCGACGAGATCAAGGAGCTTGCCGCCACCGGCATGGTCGACGGCGTCACCACCAACCCCTCGCTGATCCTGAAGGCGGGCCGCGACATCGTCGAGGTCACCCGCGAGATCTGCGCCATCGTCGACGGCCCGGTCTCGGCCGAGGTCACCGCCCTCGAGTCGGAGGCGATGATCGCCGAGGGAACGAGGCTGGCGCAGATCGCCCCCAACATCGCCGTCAAGGTGCCGCTGACCTGGGACGGACTCAAAGCCTGCAAGGCGCTGACCGGCGCCGGGCACATGGTCAACGTGACGCTCTGCTTCTCGGCCACCCAGGCGCTGCTGGCGGCCAAGGCCGGCGCCACTTTCGTCTCGCCCTTCATCGGGCGGCTCGACGATATCGGTCTCGATGGCATGGAACTGATCGCCGACATCCGCCAGATCTATGATAATTACGACTTCCGGACCCAGATTCTCGCCGCCTCGATCCGCTCCGTGAACCACGTCGCCACGGCGGCGAAGCTCGGGGCCGACGTGGCGACGATCCCGCCGGGCGTGGTGCGCAAACTGGCCGACCACCCGCTGACCGACAAGGGCCTCGACGCCTTTCTGGCAGACTGGGCCAAGACCGGCCAGAAGATTTTGTCGTGACGGCGCCCCGATGACCGCAAGCAACGATCCCACCCCCCCCGCCATCGACCTCGACGCCGAGGAACGCGAGCTGATCCGCTCGCTGGTGATGGCCGATCCCGAACTGGTGCTGTCCGACGACATGGTGATGCGCACCCTGCTGGGCGCCACCGCCCGGGGCGCGCGCAACATCGTCGATCTGCGCGACAAGCTGGTCGAGCGGCTCGAGCAGCGGCTCGAGCAACTGGTCCACACCAACCGCAGCGTGATCGCCGCGGCCTACGAGAACGTGGCCGGCACCCAGCAGGTGCACCGCGCCATCCTGGCCCTGATCGACGCGCCGGATCTCGGCGAATTCCTGCGCCGCCTGACCCGCGAGGTGCCGGCCATGGTCGGGGTCGAGGAGGCGCGGCTCTGCCTCGAGGCCGATGTCGACGGCATCCGCCCGGCCGACAGCCTGGCCGAGGGCCTCGGCGGCCGGGTTCTGCTGGCGCCGGAGGCGACGGTGGGGGAATACCTGATGCTCGAGGGCGACACCTCGCCCGGGCCGGTGGTGCTGCGCCTCTGCGGGGTCGAGGCCGAACTGATCTTCGGCGCCCTGACCCGGATCCGCTCCGAGGCGCTGCTCCGGCTCGACCTCGACGGCAGCACCGGCCTGCTGGCCTTCGGCGCCGCCGACCCGGACCGCTTCGGCCCGGACCAGGGGATCGATCTGCTGACCTTCTTCGGCGGCATCGTCGAGCGGCTGCTGGCCCGGCATCTCGGCGTTCCGGCCGCGGGGTGATGGGCCACCGGCCCGCGATCGCCGACTGTTTGGAGCCGCTCGGGCTGGCGTCCCGGATCGGAAATCCGGATGGTCTGCGCCCGCTTGAGAGGGTGGCGACAGGGAGCGTGCTTGCGCGCCGCCCCCCCCTCCCAACCTCCCCCACGAGGGGGGAGGAGGCTCACCGCCCCGGCGTCATTGCCGAAGCCGCGGGACTCTCTCGGGTTCTTGATCGGAGTGACTTTCGATCCAGGACGCTGACCTCCCCTCCCCCCGGTGCTTTGCTGTCCCCTCCCACCGGTGCAACGCGGTCCCCTCCCCCCCCGGGGGGGAGGGTTAGGGAGGGGGGCCGAGTCGCCGCACCGCATCACCGCACAAACCGCAGCCCCGCGAATCGCTGGCGGAACGCCGTCACCTCGCCCGCCACCGCTTCGGGCTCCGGCCCCAGCGCCCGGACGATCAAACCCGCCAATTCTTCCATATCTCCCGCCACCATGCCCCGGCGCACGATCTCCGGCGTGCCGATCCGCAGCCCGTTCATGTCGCCTGTCACCTCCGCGATCGGCAACCCGATGCCGCAAGCGAGAATATTGGCCCGGCGCAGATGCCTCGCCGCCGCCTGCCCGCCGCCGTAACGCGCCGCCTCGACGGCGAACTGGTGCGAGCTTGTGGCGATGTTTCCAACCCGGAACACCGGCGCCCCCTCCCCCCCCAGCGCCTCCGCCCGCGCCCGGGCGCAAGC
>JACZTQ010000327.1 GCA_022573605.1 Pseudomonadota bacterium
GCGCGGCGCCGAGGCGGCCGAGCGCGAGGCCGCGCGGGCGGCCTCCGAATGCCGCGAGGCCCGGGCCCGCGGCGAAGCCCGGCTGGAGGGCGCGGATGCGCGCCGCGACGAGGCCGCTTCGCGCATCCGCGAGGAGATGGACCAGGCCCCCGAGCAACTGCTGGAGACGGTGGGGGCGGGGGGGCAAGAGCTGCCGGGGCTGGATCTGGTGGAGATCGACGTCGCCCGGCTGCGCCGCCAGCGCGACGCGCTGGGCGCGGTGAATCTCAGGGCCGAGCAGGACGCCGGCGAGGTCAAGGCCGAGCGCGACGCGATCGGAGCCGAGAAGGACGACCTCAAAGCCGCCATCGCCAAGCTGCGCAGCGCCATCGCCGAGCTCAACCGCGAGGGCCGCGAGCGCATATTGCGCGCCTTCGACCAGGTCAACGAGAAGTTCGCCGAGCTGTTCCGCCACCTGTTCGGCGGCGGCGAGGCGCGCCTGGTGATGGTGGATTCGGAGGATCCGCTCGAAGCCGGGCTGGAGATCCTGTGCCAGCCGCCGGGCAAGAAGCTCTCGACCCTGTCGCTGCTGTCGGGCGGCGAGCAGACGCTGACGGCGCTGTCGCTGATCTTCGCCGTGTTCCTGTCGAACCCGGCGCCGCTCTGCGTGCTCGACGAGGTCGACGCGCCGCTCGACGACGCCAACGTGACCCGGTTCTGCGACCTGCTGGACGAGATGGTCCGGCTGACCCGGACCCGGTTCATGATCATCACCCACCACGCCATCACCATGAGCCGGATGGACCGGCTGTTCGGCGTCACCATGGTCGAGCGCGGCGTCAGCCAGCTGGTCTCGGTCGATCTGCACAAGGCGGCGGAACTGGTCGACGCGTGAGGCCGGGTTGCGCGAAGCGTGGCCCATTCGGGGCCTCGCCCGGCAATTCGTAGGGTGCGCATTTTGCGCACCGCTCAAGAGCACTCGGGCGCGGGGTGACGGTGCGCAAAATGTGCACCCTACCCGGCGTGATCGGGGTCCGCGCGACCCGGCCTCAGTCGATCATGCCGCCGTCGGCGTCGTCGCCGGCCGCGTCGAGCAGCGCCAGGTAGTTCGGCACCCGAATGTTGCGGGCATCGGCCAGCTCGATCACCCCGGCCTTGCGCAGCCCGGTGATCTGGCGGCTGACGGTCTCGATGGTCAGGCCGAGATAATCGGCGACCGCCTCGCGGGTCAGCGGCAACTCGAAACCGGGCCCGTCGCTCGGGGTCTCGTTCTCCAGCGCCGCGGCGCGCCGGGCCAGGATGGCCAGGAAGGTGGCGATCTTCTCGCGCGCGGTCTTGCGGCCCAGCAGCAGCATCCAGTCGCGCGCCGCGTCGAGCTCGTCCAGGGTCATCTCGAGGAGCCGCTTCTCCAGCGCCGGGGTCTGCCGCAGGATGCGCTCGAACCGGGCCCGGGTGAACAGGCAGAGCCGCACCGGGGTCACCGCCACCGCGTCGTAGGGCGCCACCGGGCGCTTGGCGCGGCCGACAAAATCGGACGGGAACATCAGCCCGACGGTCTGGCGCCTGCCGTCGATCAGGGTCTTCGACAGCGCCACCACGCCATCGACCACCGAGCCGAGGAAATCGGTCTCCTCGCCGGCGGCGACGATCTCCTGGCCCGGCTCGAAGGTCTTGTAGAACTTGATCGCGTCCAGCAGCGCCAGCTCGTGCGGGCTGCAATAGGTGCAGATGGCGCGGTGGCGGATGGTGCAGTCGGCGCAACGTTCGCGCAGCGCGCCGGTATCCTGAAGGTTCATCTTCTGCAAACCGGACATTACGTTCTCCCCGCCGCCGACTCTGGCGCAGGCGTTGATCTGCGTCAATGCGACGATCGGGCGCTGGGTGCAGTATCGCGCCATGACCCAAACAGCTTCGCCCTTCGACGCCGACGCGCTGTCGCGCAGCGTGCCCCGTTATACCAGCTATCCGACCGCGCCGCACTTCTCGGCCGATTTTGCGCCCGAGACATATGAGCGCTGGCTCGGCGAGCTGGACCGCGATGCGGCGGTCTCGCTGTATCTGCACATCCCGTTCTGCGACGAGCTGTGCTGGTTCTGCGCCTGCCGCACCCAGGGCTCGAAGATGTACTATCCGGTGACCCGCTACCTAGCCCAGATCGAGCGCGAGATCACCCGGGTGGCCGAGCTGACCGGCGGCGGCCAGACAATCTCCCAGATGCATTGGGGCGGCGGCTCGCCCACGGTGCTGGCGCCCGGCGACATCAGGCGTCTGCACCGCCATGTGCGCGAACATTTCCCGGCCGTCGAGAATGCTGAATTCGCCGTCGAGATCGATCCGCGCGACATGACCCCGGATCGGTTCGAGGCGCTCAAGGACGTCGGCCTGACCCGAGCCTCGATCGGGGTACAGGACTTCGACCAGACGGTGCAGGCGGCGATTGGCCGCAAGCAGGGCTACGAGCTGACCCGCGACGTGGTCGCGAGGCTGCGCGGGATCGGCGTCGGCGGGGTGAATATCGACCTGCTCTACGGCCTGCCGCACCAGACCGAGGCCAGTATCGGGCGCACCATCGAGCAGGTCATCGAGATCGGCCCCGACCGGATCGCGATTTTCGGCTACGCCCACGTGCCCTGGATGGCCAAGCGCCAGAAGCTGATCGACCCCGCCGTCCTGCCCGGTCCGGAGCAGCGCCAGGCCCAGGCTTCGCTGGCCGCGGCCATGCTGGTGCAAGCGGGCTATACCGCGATCGGCATCGATCATTTCGCCAAGCCCGGCGACCCTCTGGCGCTGGCCCGCGACGACGGCACGCTGAGGCGCAACTTCCAAGGCTACACCGTCGACCCGGCGCAGGCGATGCTCGCCTTCGGCGCCTCGGCGATCGGTTTCCTGCCCCAGGGCTATGTCCAGAACGACCCGGCCACGGCGACCTACCAGCTCCGCATCGAGCAGGGCGGGCTGGCCAGCCGGCGCGGCTCCGTGCTCAGTCTCGACGACCGCATCCGGCGCGATGCCATCGCGGAGATCCTGTGCCAGTTCCGGCTCGACCTCGACCGGCTGGCGGCAAGCTACGGCGATTTCACCGACCCGCTGCGCGAGACCGCCGAGCGGCTGCTGGCGGCGGCGCCGAAGGGTGCGCTGGAGCCCTGGCGCGGCGGTTTCCGCATCGCCGAGGGCTGGCGCAGCCGCACCCGGCTGATCGCGGCCGAGTTCGACGCCTATTTCCAGACCCAGCCGGCCCGCCACAGCCTGGCGGTGTGACGGGCGGACGCGCTCTACGGCCCCCCTCCCTAACCCTCCCC
>JACZTQ010000328.1 GCA_022573605.1 Pseudomonadota bacterium
CCGGTTCAGGGCCAGCCAGGGCTGACGCCCGGCTCGATACCGGCTGCCAAAAGGCCGCGCCCGACCGGGCGCGGCCTTTCGCTTTTGCGGCGGTCGGAGGCTATTCCGGCAGGCCCGCCTTGCGCAGGCCCTGGATGGTGTGATTCAGATCTGCCGCATGCTGGTAGCCTCGCCGTCGTCGCGAGCGATCGCCTCCTTCGCAAGATCGACCGCCCGCCCCAAGGACTCCTCGGGGGTATATTTGGCATAGAACCGCCACGCGAGGATCAGGGCGAGGTTGGCATAGGGCCTCGCGTAGTCGGGATCGGCGGCAATGGCCTGGCCTTTATTACTCCGCAATTTCCGTGTCGCCGAATGAAGCCATTCGGCTCGAAATTGCTGTCGGGGACGCTCTTCTGATTCTGGGTGGAGCCTGCAGCACCTGCGTCAGCCGTTTTCCTGCAGCACCGAGCCCGCCAGATAGAGCGAACCGCAGATCAGGACCCGGAGCGGCGCCGTGGGCGCCCGCGCGAGGATCGCGTCGAGGGCCTGGGCAACGCTCGTCGCCGGTTGCGCCGCCAGCCCGGCGGACCGTGCGCGCGCCGCCAGTTCACCGGCCGGGATCGCCGCCTTGGTGTCCGGGATGGCCACCGCGACGACGCCCTCCGCATGGGGCGCCAGCGGGCGCAGGAAATCCTCCACCGCCTTGGTGTCGAGCAGGCCGGCGATCAGCCACAGCGGCGCCGGGGCGCGGGCGGCAAATTCGGCGGCCACCACCGCCAGCGCCTCTCCCGCGGCGGCGTTGTGGCCGCCGTCGAGCCAGAGCGTGGCGCCCGCCGGCATCCGTTCGGCCAGCGGCCCCCGGGTCAGGCGCTGCATCCGCGCCGGCCAGACCACGTCCGTCAGCGCCGCCCCGCAAGCGGTCTCGCCGAAGCCGAGCGCGCGCAGGGCCGCCACCGCCAGCCCGGCGTTCTCGAACTGGTGCGCGCCGAGCAGGGCCGGCGGGTCGAGGTCGAGCAGCCCGCGTTCGTCCTCGTAGACCAGCCGCCCGTGCTCGGTGCGCGCCATCCAGTCCTGGCCGTGGATCATCAGCGGCGCGCCCAACTCGGCGGCGCGGGCCTCGATCACCTCGCGCGCCACATCCCGCTGGGGGCCAACGACGCAGGGCACGCCGGGCTTCAGGATACCCGCCTTCTCGAAGGCGATCTCCTCGATGGTCTCGCCGAGATACTGCTGGTGGTCGATCGACACCGGGGTGATCACGCTCAGGGCCGGGCGGTCGATGACGTTGGTGGCGTCGAGCCGCCCGCCGAGGCCGACCTCCAGCAGGGTGTAATCCGCCCGCGACCGGGCGAAGGCGACATAGGCGGCAACCGTGGTGATCTCGAAGAAGGTGATCGGGCGGGCGCCGTTGACCCGCTCGCATTCCTCCAGCACGGCGGCCAGATCGGGCTCGGAGATCAGCTCGCCGGCGATCCGGACCCGCTCGTGAAAACGCGCCAGATGCGGCGAGGTATAGGCGTGGGCGGTCTTGCCTGTCGCCGCCATGCCGGCGCGGATCATCGCCAGGGTCGAGCCCTTGCCGTTGGTGCCGGCGATATGCACCACCGGCGGCAAGGCGCGCTGGGGGTCGCCCATCTCGGCCAGCAGCCGCCAGACCCGGTCCAGGGTCAGGTCGATGATCTTCGGGTGCAGCGAGAGGAGGCGCTCCAGGATCGCGTCGCTGGGTCCGGGGTTGCGCATTGTGCCGCGGGTTGGGGCGCGCACGATCAGCCGTCTCCGCCCTTTTTCGGTTTTTTCCCGCCGGCGGCGGGCTTGCCGGCGGGTTTATCGGCGGACTTGCCGGCGGCGGGTTTATCGGCCGGTTTGTCGGCCGGTTTATCGGTGGCGGCGGCGTCCGGCGCCGGCAGGCCGCCCCGCACCATCGGCGGCTTGCCCATCAGCAGGCGCAGGATCGTGCCCAGCTCCTCGCGCATCCGGCCGCGCGCCACCACCCGGTCGATCATGCCGTGATCGAGCAGGTATTCGGCGCGCTGGAAGCCCTCGGGCAGGGTCTCGCGGATGGTCTGCTCGATGACCCGCGGCCCGGCAAAACAGATCAGCGCGTCGGGCTCGGCCAGGTGCACATCCCCGAGCATGGCGTAGGAGGCGGTGACGCCGCCGGTGGTCGGGTTGGTCAGCACCACGACGAAGGGCAGCCGGGCCTCGCGCACCATGGTGACGGCGATGGTGGTGCGCGGCATCTGCATCAGGCTGAGGATGCCCTCCTGCATCCGCGCCCCGCCGGCGGCGGTGAACACCACCAGCGGCGACTTGTGCTTGACCGCGGTCTCGGCCGCGCTCAGCAGGGCGTTGCCCACGGCCATGCCCATCGAGCCGCCCATGAAGCTGAAATCCTGCCCGGCGCAGACCGTGGCGAGGCCGAATATGTCGCCCTGCACAACCAGCATCGCATCGTGCTCGCCGGTCCTGCGCCGGGCTTCCTTGATGCGGTCGGTGTAGCGCTTGGAGTCGCGGAAATGCAGCGGGTCGGGCACCACTTCGGGCACCGCCACCTCGACGAAGACGCCGCCGTCGAACAGCGCCTTGAAGCGGGCCCGCGGGGTGATCGCCATGTGGAAGTCGCAGCCCGGGCAGACGCTCAGGTTCTCCGCCAGTTCGCGGTGGAAGATCATCTGCCCGCAGCTTTCGCACTTGGTCCAGAGGTTGTCGGGCATCTCGCGGCGCTGGAAGAACGACTTGATCTTCGGCGGCACGTAATCGGTGATCCAGTTCATGCGGGTTTCGCTCGCTGATGCTTTCGGGGGCTACATAACCCCCGCCGCCGCATGGTGCAACGTGGTCCTGGGCGGGCCTGGGCCGATCAGGCCGCGCCGCGGCCGAGCAGGCGTTCGATCCGGGGCCAGAACATCTCGACCAGAACCGAGCCGGTGACGACCAGGATGGCGAGCGATTGCAGCATGGTCGGGTGCTGGGAAAGCACGAAAATGGCCAGCACCGCCGCGATCACCGGCTTGAGGAAGAAGAGATAGCTGGCCCGGGTGATGTCGGGCGCCGCCGCGAGCCCGCCGAACCACAGCAACTGGGTGATCGTCGTGTTCCAGAGACCGAGCACCAGCAGCCACCAGCCCGGATTGATGCCCTGCGTCGCCCCGGACGCCGGGCGCTCGAACAGCGTTGAGGGATCGACCCAGACACCGAAGGCCGCGCCGACCGTCAGCCACAGCCCGACGCCGCCCATCATCATTGTCAGCGCGGTGATGCGCAACGCCCCGCGGCGCG
>JACZTQ010000040.1 GCA_022573605.1 Pseudomonadota bacterium
CGCGAACTCGGCGGTCGCCTCGGAGTCCGCGCCGAGCGCCACCGAGTTGACGCCGCTTGCAAGGGAGCTGTCACCCAACGCCGTCGAATTGTCGCCCGTCGCCTGGGCGTTCTGGCCGACCGCCGTCGCGAACCTGTCGGTCGCCTCGGAACCCGCGCCGACCGCCGTCGCGAACTCGGCGGTCGCCTGGGCGCTCGCGCCGAGCGCCGTCGAATCGTCCATGGTCGCCTGAGAACTTGCGCCGACCGCCGTCGAGTTGGTGCCGCTCGCAGTGGAGTTCTCGCCCAGCGCCGTCGAATCGTCCCCGGTCGCCAGCGCGTTCATGCCGAAGGCGGCGGAGTTGGCTCCGGTCGCCATCGCCCCGCCGCCGACCGCGGTCGAGCCGGAGGCGACAGCGCCGTTGCCGATCGCCACGGCATCGACGCTGCTCGCCGAAGCAGAGTTGCCCATGGCGATGGCGCCGACGCCGCTCGCCGATGAATTGAAGCCGACGGCGATCGCATCGTTGGCGCTGGCGTCCGCGAAACTGCCCACGGCTGTACTCGAGGCGCCGGTCGCCTGCGCGCCGGTGCCGAGTGCCGCCGCGCCGCTGCCCGTGGCGTCGGCGCTGTTGCCCACGGCGAGCGCGCCCTCCCCGCTTGCAACCGTGTCTGAGCCAATGGCGGCTGAAAAGTCTCCCGTCGCCGTCGCTCCTACGCCGAATGCATCGGATTCAAAGCCGCTTGCGTTGGATCTTACGCCAACCGCCGTGCTGCGAACGCCCGTTGCGCTCGAAGAAGCACCGATCGCGCTCGCCTCCACGCCGCTCGCCAGGGAGTTCTGGCCGACGGCCGTCGAGTCCGTGGCGGTCGCATTGGCGTCCGCGCCGAGCGCCACCGAGTCGTCGCCGCTCGCGGTGGATGTGTTACCCAACGAAGTCGAGTTATTTCCACTCGCCGTGGCGCCCTGGCCGACCGCCGTCGCGAAGCTGTCCGACGCAAACGAGTCCGCGCCGAGCGCCACCGAGTTGTCCCCGCTCGCGGTGGATGCATCGCCAACTGCGGTGCTGTTAAATCCAGATGCCGTGGCATTATTGCCGAACGCTGCGGCGAAGTCGCCCGACGCGGTGGCGTTCTCGCCGCAAGCGAAGGCGAGCGCCGCGGCGCTCGCGCCAGAGTCGCCGAAGAGACTGGTGAGGCAGGTATCCGCCGAGGCCGGTGTCGGCGTCGCGGCGGTGAAGGCCAGCGCAACGGCCACTGCCAGCGCGGTCGCGCCGGTGAGCCGCCCGACCGTGCCGATCACGGTCGCCGCGCGGGCGGAAAACAGTGAAATTTCAAACGGTGATTTCATCTCGATGTACATGCTGTCCCCTCTGCCATCCTGGCTGTGCTGACACGACGTTCTCGCGGGTCCCTCTTCAAGCCGGAGCGAAAGGTAACCGAAGATGACGCCTCTGGAAAGGTTAAAACGGGTTTCCGGCTGCATATTTCGGGGTTAGGCATCCAGACCGCCGCCGGCGGCCGGATCGAGCCTGACTTCCCGTTATCCGGACGCCGGAGCGCCCCCTGCCGGCCCGGCCTGTCGCGCAGGATGCGATGCCCCGGCCGTCCGCCAAGCCATTGCCTTGCCTGCATATTCGGCCACGCGGTGCTGCTGGGCGGGGTCGTCGATCAGGTTGTGGAACTCGCCGGGGTCGGCTTCCAGATCGAAAAACAGGCACGGCAAGCCGTCGAAATGGACGTATTTGAAGCGCCGCCCGCGGATGACGGCGACCCGGCATTGGTCGTCGCGCAACCCGAGCGGCGCGGCTTTTCGGCCACTCCACGGGCTCCGCAGGTCGAACTCGGCCCGATACTCCTGGCGCCAGCCTTCCGGCCGCCGGCCCCGGCAAAACTCGCCGAGCGAGAACCCGTCGCACTGGTCCGGGGCGGGCCGGCCGATGCGCTCCAGGATGGTCGGCATCAGGTCGATGCTCTCGGTGAAGGCGTCGACCACCGAGCCATCGGCGGCGCGCGCCTCCGGGCCCGGGTCGCGGATGATCAGCGGCACGTGGAAGGTCTGCTCGTGGTAGCTGTATTTCGCGAACATCCAGTGGTCGCCGAGATATTCGCCGTGGTCGGAGGTGAAGATGATCAGGGTGTCGTGGTAGGCGCCGGTTTCCTTGAGAAAATCGATCAGCCGGCCGATCTGGGCGTCGACCTCCGCGATCATGCCGAAATAGGTCGCCCTGATCTGGCGCAGATCGAGCTCTGACAGGGACAGGTTGTCGCGCGAATCCGCGCCCACGGTGAAGCCCATGCCACGCTGATTGTAGAGATAGTGTTGCAGCCAGGGATGCTGGGCGGCCTCGGCCTTCGGGGTCGCCCGGCGCACCGGCAGCGCCATGGCGTCGGCATCGTGGAGCGCGTGATAGGGTTCCGGGGCGACGAACGGCGGGTGCGGCGAGAAGATCGAGAGATGCACGAACCAGGGGGAAGCGGGCGCTTCGGTAAGGTAATCGATGGTCTCGTCGATCAGGAACGCGGTGCTGCTGTCCTCGGCCCGGAACCGGGCCGGCGGCCAGGTCCGCCCGCGCCCGGCGGCGCCGGGATAGTCGGGCCGGGGGCGGAACATCTCATGCGGGTCCTCGGGGATCGCGTAGCCCCTGAATTTCAGCGCCTCGAACCACAGGCTCCAGTCGTTGCCCGCCGGCGCCACCGGGGTCATGCCGGGCAGCACCGCTTCGGCCGCCCGGTGGGCGCGGTTCTCCGGCGCCGGCGAGCCGGGGTCTTCGGCGATATCGGTATAACCGAACAAGGCCGGCCGGTAGCCCGCCCGGCGGGCCTCCAGCGCCAGGTTGGTCGGCGCTCCGTGCAGCGGAACCCCGTTCGCGTGAACGCCGTGATGGCGGAGATACATGCCGGTGTAGAGCGAGGCCCGCGACGGGCCGCAGGGCGTGGTCTGGGCATAATGACGGGCGAACAGCACGCCGTCGCTTGCCAGCCGGTCGAGGTTCGGGGTTTTCACCGCCGCGTGGCCCAGCGCCGACAGGCAGTCGCCGCGCCATTGGTCGGCGGTGATGAAAAGGATGTTCATCGCGCCCGTCATATCTGGACCATGGTCTAGCCAGTCGTGTCCATCGTGCCGAACTTCCCTTCCGCCCAGCGCGCCAGACGCAGCACCGGATAGCAATAGGCAAAATACATCAGCGCGACCATGCCGTAGATCAGCATCAGCTCCCTGGGGTGGCGCTGGGTGGCGTGCTCGCCGGCCCGCACCAGCTCGGCGATGCCGATCACCGAGACGATCGAGGTGCCCTTGATGATGATCACGTAGATGCCGCCCATCGGCGGGATCATCAGCTTGGCGGCCTGGGGCAGAACCACGTACCACATGGCTTGCAAGGCGGTCATGCCGACCGAGCGGGCGGCCTCGCTCTGGCCCCGCGGCACCGCCTGGATCGCCGCGCGCACGATCTCGGCGACGTAGGTCGAGGTATACATGCTCAGCGCGATGACCGCCGCCGGGAAGGCCTCCAGTTGCAGCCACGAGATGCCGGTCGTCGGCAGGATGAAATAGACGATATAGAGGTGGATCAGGAACGGGGTGCCGCGCAGGGTGTGAATATAGGCGCCGAGGATCAGGTTCACCGCCAGCACGTTCATCGTCCGCAGCAGGCCGATGGCGGCGCCGAGGATGCTGCCGAAGAAAATCGTCACGATGGAGATCTTGAAGGTCATCCACAGCCCGACGAACAGGAACGGCAGGGTCGCCCAGATGACATCGATCATTGTCCCGCCCCCCCGAGACGCCGCTGGGCGAAGTTCGCCAGGTGCATCATGACGAAGTAGATCACCAGGTAGCAGGCGGCGACGGTGAGGTAGCCTTCGTTGGGTTTCAGGCGCTCCGAGTAGACGAACAGCCCGGCGCCGAACAGCTCGAAGACGCCGATGAAACTGACCAGCGAGCTGTCCTTGATCAGCACCGCCGTCTGACCCAGCAGCGGCGGTATGACCCGGGCGATCGCTTGGGGCAGGACCACGTAACGCATGCGCTGGAGGTAGGTCATGCCGACCGACTGGGCGCCCTCGATCTGCCCCTTCTCGACCGATTCGATGCCGGCCCGGATGATCTCGCTCATGAACGCCCCGGCATTGAGGCCAAGCGCCAGGATGCCGCCCTCGAGCTCGTCGAGCCGCCGGCCCAGCAGGGGCAGCGGCCCCAGGGCGAAATAGATCACGTAGATCTGCACCAGCAGCGGCGTCGAGCGGATCGCCTGGACGTAGCCGGCGGCGATGCGCCACAAAAACGGGTTTGGCGACATGCGCATGATCGCCACCACGGTGCCGAGCGAAAGCGCCAGCACCATGGATATCGCCGAAATCCATATGGTCGCCCAGAGGCCGTAGCCGAACTCGGGAAGATACTGGATAACGATGCGGTAATTGTAGAAGCCGGCCAGCCAGTCCACGCCTGTCCACTCCCCGCATCAGGTTTGTTTTTTGGTCGGGTCCGGGGCCCCGGCTATTGGCGGGGCCCCGGAAAGTCTGTCATTGCCGGGTCTGTATCAGTGGTCGGCTTTCCATCCCGGGCCGCGCATCCAGTAGTCGGCCAGGGCGTCGAGACGGCCGTCGTTGCGGATCAGCATGAAGTAGTTGTCCATCCAGCGCAGCAGATGGGTCTCGTCGGGCCGGGTGGCGAAGCTCAGCGGCCAGCGTTTCGGGGCGCCCTCCAGGGTGTGGAACTCGGGATAGTCGATCGCGTAGCCGGCGGCGGAGGCCTGATCGTTGATGCCGGCATCGACCCGGTCGGCCGCCACGGCCTGGGCCACGGCGGCGCCGCCGCCGGCGAATTCCTTGATCTCGGTATCCGGGCAGAGCTTCTTGAGCAGGCCGACATTGCTGCTGCCCTGCACCGCGCCGATCGACGCCCCGGCGACGCAGGCGTCCTGCCAGGTCACGAAGGACTGGGTCTTTTTCGAGTAGATCACCACGTCGCTGTAGAGGTAGGGCTCGGTGAAGCTCAGCACCAGCGTGCGCTTGGCGTTCGGGGTCATGTCGGCGGCGAGGAAGTCGGCCTTGCCGGACTGGACCGCCGGAATCAGGCCCTTCCAGTCGAAATCGAGCAGTTTCAGCTCGACCCCCATGTCGGCGGCCATCATCTTCACCACCTCGATGGCGAACCCGGTGCGCTCGCCGTTCTTGTCGATGAAGCTCACCGGCGGCCCCTGGGTCTGAACCGCGACCCGCAACTCGCCGCGGGCGATGATGTCGTCGACGACATCGGCCGAAGCCGGCGCCACGGCCGCGAGCCCCAAGGCGATCAGGCCGGAACCCAGCAGTCTAGTCAGGTTTTTCATCTCTTCCTCCCATAGGTGTTTCGTTCACTATCCGGCGTTCGAGGCCTGAAGCCTCAGGTGTATACCACGAAATTATCTTGGTATGTACCAAAAAAGTTTCCGTGGCTTTTTCCGATCACCGCCGGGGTGGTGATCAGATGATCTGGCTCAGAAATTCGCGTGTCCGTTCGTGCCGGGGGTTGTTGAACATCTCGGTTGGCTCGCCCTCCTCGATGATCGCCCCTTCATCCATGAAGATCATCCGGTCGCCGGCTTCGCGGGCGAAACCCATCTCGTGGGTGACCACCACCATGGTCATGCCCTCGGCCGCCAGCTCGCCCATCAGCTCAAGCACCCCGCCCACGGTTTCCGGGTCAAGCGCCGAGGTGGCCTCGTCGAACAGCATCACCGCCGGGTTCATCGCCAGCGAGCGGGCGATGGCGACCCGTTGTTGCTGACCCCCGGAGAGCTGGCTCGGATAGCGGTCCGCCTTCTCGGCGATGCCGACCCGCTCGAGCAGCTTGCGGCCGACCTCGTCGGCCTCCGCCTTCGAGCGCTTGAGCACCACCGTCTGCGCCAGGGTGATGTTTTCCAGGATCGTCTTGTGCTGGAACAGGTTGAAGTGCTGGAACACCATGCCGACCTTCTGGCGCAGCTTGTCCATGTTGGCCTTGGGCGCGGTCAGCTCGACCCCGTCGATCGTGATCGTGCCGCTATCGACCGGTTGAAGGCCGTTCAAGGCCCGCAGGAAGGTGCTTTTGCCGGAGCCCGAGGGGCCGATCACGACCAGCACCTCGCCGCGCTCGACATGGTTGGTCAGATGGCGCAGCGCGTGCACCGGCTCGGCCCCGGGCAGGCGAAACGTCTTGCTGATATCTTCAACAACAATAACGGGTTGAGTGCTATTCATGGTGATTTTCTCCGGCCTGCCCGGAGGGGCGTTGATGCAGATTTACATTTATCTCGAGCGCGTCATGGCGCCAGAACTCCTGGTCGAACTCGATGATCCGGTCGAACTGGTCGCGGATCTCGCGCGATATGCAAAGGCTGGGCATGCCGGCGGCAACCCCCAGCGCCTGGGCCTGGGATTTCGGCATCGCGGTCGGGCGCATCGAGACCTGGGTGCGGCATTCGATAATGCCGTAATGCTCCGACATGAACCGGGTCAGCGAACTGTCGAGCGGATAATCCAGCAGACCGGGGCAGTGGCCGGCGTTGACATAGAGGTGTTCGATCAACACCACGCGCCCGTCCACCGAGCGCAACCGGCGCACCAGGAACACCGGATCGCCGACCGCGCAACCGAGCTTCGCCGCTTCCCAAGCGCTGGCGACGATGCGCTCCTTCGACAGCACCTCGGTGCCGGGAGTGCGCCCCTGGCGGGCCACGCTTTCGGTAAAGCTGGCATTGGTGGTCGGGTCGTAGCTGATCCGCGGCGGCGAGATGAACCAGCCCCGGCGCCGCTCGCGGTAGGCAAGGCCCTCGGTCTCGAGCTGGATCAGGGCCTGGCGGACGGTGTTGCGGGTGACCTTGAACTGGTCCTGCAAGACCCGCTCCGGCGGCAGCTTGGCGCCGGGCGCCAGCGCGCGGGTTTCGATCAGTCCGGCAAAATGGTCGCGAATGCGGACATAATAAGGAACACGTTGATCCCATGATTTTCGGGCGTCATTTGGTATCGACCAAGGTTGAGTTTCTGGTATAGTCCAAGGGTCTTTCATGGCCGGACGATAGGAGCGGGAGGAATTGGAGTCAATGCTGGGGCGGGTATCTTCAAGATCGGGGAGAATTCGGACGCGGGGGCCGGCGGGGCGCATGGCGATGCTGATGGTTTATCCGACACGGCGGGCGGCCTCCCGCCCGTCGCGCG
Source organism: Pseudomonadota bacterium (assembly GCA_022573605.1). Classification (GTDB taxonomy): domain Bacteria; phylum Pseudomonadota; class Alphaproteobacteria; order Rhodobacterales; family Rhodobacteraceae; genus Thermohalobaculum. The sequence continues at coordinate 7,164 of JACZTQ010000040.1, forward strand.
CCGCGACGCCATGACATCGCATGTCCTCACGCTCATTGCCGCGCCCGACGGGCCGCCGCTCGAAGCCGGCCATATCGACCGGGTTCGCGCCCGCCTGCCGGCGGCCCATGCGCCCGACTGGCTGGCGCCAGGCGAGGCCTGCGACCTGCCGATCGACGCCGCCGGCGCGGCGCAAGCGATGGTCGAGACTGCCCGCGACGCGCTCCGGGGGGTGCTCGGGGGGGCGGCCTTCGATATCGCCTGCCTGCCGGCGGCGGGGCGGCGCAAGCGGCTGCTGCTCTCCGACATGGATTCCACCGTGATCGATCAGGAGTGCATCGACGAGCTGGGCGCGCTGGCTGGAATCGGCGGCGAAATTTCCGCCATTACCGCGCAGGTCATCCGGGGCGACATCAGCTTCGTGGAGGCCCTGAACCAGCGTGTCGCCTTGTTGCGGGGGCACCAGTCTGGCCTGCTGGAGCAAGCCTACGAGACCCGGATCACGCTGAAGCCGGGGGCGCGGACCCTGGTGCAAACCATGCGGGCCAACGGCGCCCATTGTGTTCTGGTGTCGGGCGGATTCACCTATTTCACCGAGCGCATCGCCGCGCGCCTCGGGTTCCATGAGCAAATGGGCAACGAGTTGTTGATCGAGGCCGGCCTGATTTCGGGCAAGGTGCGCGAGCCGGTGCTGGGCCGCGACGCCAAGCGGGTCGCCCTCGCCCGGCTGTGCCGCGAGCGCGGCTTCGAGGCCAGCGACGTGCTGGCGGTGGGCGACGGGGCCAACGACATCGAGATGCTGCTGGCCGCCGGCCTGGGCGTCGCGTTTCACGCCGGACCCGCCGTCAGGGACGCCGCCGACGCTTGCATCGACCGCGCCGATCTCACCGCGCTGCTCTATCTCCAGGGCTATCGCAAGTCGGACTTCGTCACCGGGGCCGATACCGATACATAGAGCCGTGATACCGGATCGCGCGCCCCCAACCGCGCCCCCAACCGCAATGTCCCGGCCTTGAGCCGGGACCTCGACCCGCCGCACTCAACGGCGCGAGGTCCCGGCGCAAGGCCGGGACATTGGCTGCGTGTGATGGGCGGACTTTCCGCTCAGGACACGGCCCGCGCCGCCGCTACGGCCCCGCCGGTCTCCGCCTGATCGCGCATCCAGGCATCCAGCGCCTCGCCCTCGGCCTCGCTCAGGCGCAGGCCCAGCTTGGTGCGCCGCCACAGCACGTCCGATCCGCTGCGGGCCCATTCGCGGGTCATCAGCCAGCGCACCTCGCGCTCGGTCAGGTTCCAGCCGAAGCCCCGTCCCAGATCGTCCAGGCTCGAGGCGTCCCCCAGCACTTCGCCCGCCTCGGTGCCGTAGGCGCGCACCAGCCGCCGGGCGAAGCTGTCGTCGAGGAAGGGGTAGCGCGCCCGCAGCCGCCCGATCAGCGCCTCGACCCCGTCGACCGGGAAGTCGCCGCCGGGCAGCGGCGCGCCGGCGGTCCAGGGGCCGCCCATCTCCGGGAAATACGGCGCCAGCTTCGCCAGCGCCGCCTCGGCCAGGCGCCGGTAGGTGGTGATCTTGCCGCCGAAGACGTTGAGCAGCGGCGCCGCGCCGCCCTGATCCACGCCGTCCCCATCCACCACCTTCAGCACATAGTCGCGGGTTGCCTGGGTCGCCGACGAGGCGCCGTCGTCGTAGAGCGGGCGCACCCCCGAATAGCTCCAGACCACATCCTCCTGCGTCACCGGCGCCTTGAAATAGGCGCTCGCCGCGTCGCACAGATAGGCCCGCTCCTCGGCCGTGCAAACCGCCTCGCCGGGGTCGCCGTCATGGTTGCACTCGGTGGTTCCGATCAGGGTGAAGTCGGTCTCGTAGGGGATCGCGAAGATGACCCTGCCGTCGGATTGCTGGAAGATGTAGGGCCGGTCGTGGTCGAACAGCCGGCGGGTCACGATATGGCTGCCGCGCACCAGCCGGATGCGGGCCGGGGCATCCTCGCGCAGCCGGTTGCGGATCACCTCCTCGACCCAGGGACCGCCGGCATTGACCAGCCCGCGGGCAACGACCAGCCGCGCGGCGCCGGTCTGCGCATCGCGCAGCTCGACCCGCCAGAGCCCGTCCTTGCGGACAGCGGTCTCGCAGCGGGTCCGGGTCAGCACCTCGGCGCCGCGCGCCGCGGCGTCGCGCGCGTTCAGCACCACCAGGCGCGAATCCTCGATCCAGCAATCGGAATACTCGAAGCCCTTGCGGAAGGTGTCCTTCAGCGGCGCCCCGGCCGGATCGGCGGTCAGGTCCAGGGTCCGGGTCGGCGGCAAGAGCTGGCGCCCGCCCAGGTGGTCGTAGATGAACAGCCCGAGGCGCAACAGCCAGGCCGGGCGCAGCCCCTGGTGATGGGGCAGGATGAAGCGCAGCGGCCAGGCGATATGCGGCATCGCGCGGAGCAGCACCTCGCGCTCGATCAGCGCCTCGCGCACCAGCCGGAACTCGTAGAACTCCAGGTAGCGCAAACCGCCGTGGAACAGCTTGGTCGAGGCCGACGAGGTCGCCTGCGCCAGGTCGCCCTGTTCGCACAGCAGGACTTTGAGCCCGCGCCCGGCGGCGTCGCGGGCGATGCCGCAGCCGTTGACCCCGCCGCCGATGACGACGAGATCGAAGACCGGATCGGCGCGGGTTTCATTCATGTTCGTCTTCCGCCACAAGCGAACCCGGGCCTTGCGCCACCACCACCTCGACCTCGTTGGCGTCGCAGGCGTCGCCGAACCGGGCCGGAGGCGGGCGGTCGGTGACGAACATGTCGATCCGCGAGAGGTCGCAAATCCGCACCGGCGCCGAGCGCTCGAACTTCTGGTGGTCGGCGACCAGAATGGTTCGCCGGGAATTGGCGATGATCGCCCGCGCCACCGAGACCTCGCGGTAGTCGTAGTCGAGCAGCGCGCCGTCCTCGTCGAGCGCCGAGGCGCCGATCACCGCGCAATCGACCCGGAACTGCCGGATGAACTCGACCGCGGCCTCGCCGACAATGGCGCCATCGGCTTGCCGGACCGCGCCGCCGGCCAGGATCAGCTCTTTCGCGGGCGAGCCGCTGAGGATGTTTATCACATTGATGTTGTTGGTGATCACGACAAGATCGCGGTGGTTGTAGAGGGCCCGCGCGACCTGTTCGGTGGTGGTCCCGATATTGATGATCAGCGAGCTGTTGTCCGGTATCTGCGCCGCCGCGGCGGCGCCGATCAGCGTCTTCTCGGCGGCCAGCAGGTGGCGCCGGTCCTGATAGCCGACATTGGAGATCGAGTTGGCCGGCATCGCGCCGCCGTGGACCCGGGCCAGCAAGCCGCGGTGGCACAACTCGTTCAGGTCGCGGCGGATCGTCTGGGGGGTCACCGCGAAGGCCGTGGCGAGGCTCTCGACCGCGACCCGGCCCTTGGTGCGGGCGGCGGTCAGGATCTCGTTCTGGCGCTGCGAGATGTTCATGTCTACCACGCTCGGACTGGCGTCCGTCCGGCAACGCTGCCATTCGGATGGTTCATTCCGGAATAATACGAACCTTCACTTGACGCGCAAGTGATATTCATATGAACATGGCGAGGCCCGGGGAATGGCCGGGCCAATTCACTTGGGAGGATGGAATGCGCAAACACCTTCTGTCGGCCGTGGCGGCAATGGCCCTGACGGTATCGGCATATTCCGCGGTCGCCGACGTGGCCGCCGCGAGAAAGTGGGTCGCGGACGAATTTCAACCGTCGTCGATCTCGAAGGCGGAACAGATGGCCGAGATGAAGTGGTTCATCAAGGCGGCGGAGCCCTTCGTCGGCATGGAGATCAACGTGCTGTCGGAGACGATTCCGACCCACACCTACGAGTCCACGGTGCTGACCAGGGCGTTCGAGGAAATCACCGGCATCAAGGTCAACCACCAGGTGCTCGGCGAGGGCGAGGTGGTGCAGGCGGTTCAGACCCAGATGCAGACCAACCGCAACATCTATGACGCCTACATCAACGACAGCGACCTGATCGGCACCCATTCGCGCCTGCAACTGGCGATCAACCTGACCGACTGGATGGCCGGCGAGGGCGCCGACGTGACCAACCCCGGCCTCGATATCGACGACTTCATCGGCAAGTCGTTCACCACCGGCCCGGACGGCAAGCTCTACCAGCTTCCCGACCAGCAGTTCGCCAACCTCTACTGGTTCCGCAAGGACTGGTTCGACCGCGCCGACCTGCAAGCCCGGTTCAAGGACCGCTACGGCTACGACCTGGGCGTGCCGGTCAACTGGTCGGCCTACGAGGACATCGCCGAGTTCTTCTCGATCCATGTCAAGGAGATCGACGGCGTTCGCATCTACGGCCACATGGATTACGGCAAGCGCGCCCCCGATCTGGGCTGGCGCATGACCGATGCCTGGCTGTCGATGGCCGGCGCCGGCTCCAAGGGTCTGCCGAACGGCGTGCCGATCGACGAATGGGGCATCCGCATGGAAGCCGGCTCGTGCAACCCGGCGGGCGCCAGCATCTCGCGCGGTGGGGCCACCAACGGCCCGGCGGCGGTCTACGCGATCCGCAAATGGGACGAGTGGCTGCGCAAATACGCCCCTCCGGGAGCGGCCAGCTATGATTTCTACCAGTCGCTGCCGGCGCTGAGCCAGGGCAACGTGGCCCAGCAGATTTTCTGGTACACCGCGTTTACCGCCTCGATGGTGGCGCCGCAATCGGAGGGCAACAACACCGTCGATGCCGACGGCAACCCGCTGTGGCGGATGGCCCCGAGCCCGCACGGGCCCTACTGGGTCGAAGGCCAGAAGCTGGGTTATCAGGACGCCGGTTCCTGGACTCTGTTCAAGTCGACCCCGGTCAAGCGCCGCAAGGCGGCCTGGCTCTACGCCCAGTTCGTGGTCTCCAAGACCGTCGATGTGAGGAAAAGCCATGTCGGCCTGACCTTCATCCGCGAGTCGACCATCAACCACGAGAGCTTCACCGAGCGGGCGCCGAAGCTGGGCGGGCTGATCGAATTCTACCGCTCGCCCGACCGGGTGCTGTGGACGCCGACCGGCGTCAACGTGCCGGATTATCCCAAGCTGGCCCAGATCTGGTGGCAGCAGATCGGTGACGTGAACTCGGGCGCCTTCACCCCGCAGCAGGCGATGGACCGTCTCGCCGCCGAGATGGACCAGGTGATGGCCCGGATGCAGGCGGTGGACGAGGCGGCCGGGGTCTACGGCGGCTGCGGCCCGCGGCTGAACCCGGAGGTCGATCCCGCCGAGTGGCTCGGGCGTCCGGACGGTCCCAAGGCCAAGCTGGCCAACGAGAAGCCGCCGGGCGAGACCATCGCCGATGACGAGTTGATCAAGCGCTGGGCCGCCAACTGAGGCGCCAGCACCGGCCCGACAACGCCGCCGGGGAGCAATCTGCTTCCCGGCGGCTCCTTGTGGACCTATTGTGTTTTCCCGGGCGCCGGACTCCCCGGCGCTCCGGCCCGACGCTTCGGACCGCACGGCACCAGCGCGAAAGCAAGGCATGACGCTCGAGTTGAGAAATGTGGTCAAGCGCGTCGGCGCCGAGACCCATATCTTCGACACCAGCCTGACCCTGGCGAGCGGGGGCTTCAACGTCCTGCTCGGCGCCACCGGCGCCGGCAAGACCACCCTGATCAAGCTGATGGCCGGGCTCGAGCAGCCGACCTCGGGCGAGATCTGGTTCAACGGCGAGAACGTCACCGGCCGCTCGCCGCAGCGCCGCAACGTCGCGCTGGTGCACCAGTTCTTCATCAACTACGAGAACATGACGGTGTTCGGCAACATCGCCTCGCCCTTGCGGGTCGCCGGCCTGGACCGGCGCGAAATCGAGCGCCGGGTCGGCGAGACCGCCGAGCTGCTGCGCCTGACGGAGCTGCTGGGGCGGCGCCCGTCCGAGCTTTCCGGCGGCCAGCAGCAGCGCACCGCGCTGGCCCGCGCCATCGTCAAGGATTCGGGCCTGGTGCTGCTCGACGAGCCGCTCGCCAACCTCGACTACAAGCTGCGCGAGGAACTTCGCGACCAGCTGCCGCAACTCTTTGCCGATCGCGGCGCGATCGTCGTCTACGCCACCTCCGAACCCTCCGAGGCGCTGCTGCTGGGCGGCCACACCGCGACCATGAGCGAGGGCCGGGTGACCCAGTTCGGGGTCACCCCGGTGTGCTACCGCCAGCCGCGCGACCTGGTGACGGCGGAGGTCTTCTCCGACCCGCCGATCAACTTGGCGCCGGTGGCCAAGCGGGGCGGGCGGATCGTCTTCAACGACGCTGTGCAGTGGTCCGTCACCGGGGCCATCGCCGCCGCCCCGGACGGCGACTATACCGTCGGGGTCCGCCCCCATTTCGTCACCCCGCGGCGCCTCGGGGCGGACGCGGTCCGGCTCGACGGCCGGGTTTTGCTCACCGAACTGTCGGGCTCGGAAAGCATGGCGCATTTCGACCTCGATGGGCGCGTCTGGGTGGCCCAGAGCCACGGCGTACACCCCTACGAGGTTGGCGCGACGCATGATTTCTTCGTCGATATCGACTACGTTGCGGGTGTCGGACGCCATGCTTCCCTTGGTTTTCCCTGGAAATTCGAAAGGAACCTGCCTTCTGTCAGGCGCCCCACGCCGGCATTGGGCGCCGATTCGTTCGATGTGTTGAGCCGAATGCTTGGAATATCTAAAGAACAATATGACGACCTGGAGGCCAGAAATATCACGGGGACAGTGCCACTTTCAGTCCAGGTTGAACCACGTGTGTAAGAGCAACAATGCCCCTGTATCTGCGAAGTCCAAGTTCATACAACAACAAAGAATTATGCAATCTGCGCTCAACAAACGACTCCACTGAAAGAACTTAAATGCGGTCGATCTACAAGCCAAACTGCACTGGTGAAGGTGAAGAATGACAGACGCACTTCACGGGATACGCGTGCTCGATCTGACTGAATATATTGCAGGTCCTTACTGCACCAAACTACTCGCGGATTTCGGGGCAGAAGTGATCAAGATTGAGCACCCCGTAAACGGTGACCCGATACGCGACAACCCCCCGTTTTTAAAAGTTGACAACGGCGAAACGAACGGGATTCTGTTCAACTATCTGAATACAAACAAACGTTCGGTGATGGTCGATATTGGAACCGATTTCGGGAAGGTCATGCTCAAGCGGGCAGCCCGGCACTGCGACGTGATCGTAGAAAGTTTCAGTTCTGATGAGACGGCATTGCTGGATTTCGATCGGAATGCACTGTTGAGGGATAATCCCGCACTGGTAGTGACATCCATACCCATGTTCGAAGAGAACAGTCCCTATTCGCACTGGAAATTGTCGGAACTGAGCCTCTACGCGCTCAGCGGGCTGATGGGGTTGGTCGGTGGGGTCGGCAAGCCGCCAATAAAGGCAGGTGGCAATCAGGGGCAACTCATGGCCGGTGCCCACGCAGCAGCCCTGACACTGTTCGCCTTGCACGGAGCGATGGTTACGGGTAAAGGCTCATGGATTGAGGCGTCGGCACTCGGATCGTGTGGAAAAATATTTGCGCATATGTCCGAATACACCGGCGTCGGCGCGGATTCGTCGGTTGCGCCAGATATCCGGAGAGAACGGCAAAGTTCGGTACTGCCATGCAAAGACGGTTTCATGACCGTTACTTTGTATTACTTTCAAATGAAGGAATTAGGGGAGCTGCTCGGAATGCCAGCGCTTTCGGAAGACCCCAGGTTTTCGTCCGAAGAAAACCTTCGGACGAACGAACTTGCGTTGAAGGGAGAAATAACCAAGTGGCTGGCCACCAGGACCGGCGACGAGGCCCAGCATGAAGCCCAATCACACCGGCTTCTATTTACGAAAGTCAACACTTCACAGGACCTGCTGGAGTCGGCTCACCTT
>JACZTQ010000041.1 GCA_022573605.1 Pseudomonadota bacterium
AGCGTGCCGAGGTCGCTCCAGCGGATCTGATCGCACCCGGTGGTCGCCAAGCCGAGCCCGCGCACCGCGCCGCCGGCGGCGCTGCCGGCCCAGCGATAGGCGTCCTGCCGGCTGAAGATCTGCAACGCCAGCAGTTCCATGCCCTCGCTGGCGAAGCGCTCGGCGGCGCGCGCGACCCGGGCGCGATGGTAGTCGCCAAGGAGCTGGTAGACCAGAACCACCCGCTCCGGGCCGCCCCCCGGAGCGCTCACACCGGCCTCCGTCGAAGGCTGGGTGGCATCCGCCGCGACAGCAGGCGGTAGGCGATGAACCCGAACGCGACATATTGAAAATACAGCGGCGAGACGATCCTGAAGGAGAGAAAGATGAACACCAGCCACAGGCCGCAGACCGTGGCGCTCAGCATCTGGCGCCGCAGGTCGAGCAGATTGAACCAGTACTCGCCGATGCGCGCGAACCAGCCGAGCACCAGACCGATCAGCAGCACCCCGGGGAATCCCCAGTTCATGTAATACTGGCCGACCACCGACGGCGTCACGTTGAAGGCGCGGCCCTGGGTCACGGTGTCGTTGTAGAACAGCCAGGATTCCGAGATCGGCTTGTCGGGCCACCACGGCCGGGGGATGAAATGAAACACGAAATAGGGCGCCACCGGTTCCATGAAATAGTCGTGGTGCCGGGGGACGATGCCGATCGCCATCGACATCGCGGTGAAATGCTCGTGACCGATGAACCCCGCCTTGAAGCTCTCGGCGATGATCTGTTCGGTCGATAGTTCGGAGTCCAGCACATAGGACCGCAGGCCGCTGGTCCGCACGGCGCCCTGAACCAGCAGGATCAGGGCCAGGCTGGCGGCCGCGACGGCGACCAGGAACCGCCGCCGGCGCCAGCCGCCGGCGCCCTGGACGCGCGCCAGCAGCATGATGATGGCGGGCAGGGCGACGTAGCCCATGGTGTAGCGGCTGGAACTCAGGAACGCGCCCGGCAGCACGATGCCGACCGCGGCGATCTGGAGCAGCCGGATGCCGGGGCGCATGGTCAGCACCCGGGCCAGCCCGAGGGCGCCGCCGAACAGTCCGAACCAGCGCAAATGGCTGATAATGCCGACGTCCACGCGCTCCACCTCCGTGAGCGAGCGCATCGCCAGCAGGGCGTTGGCGGTCGCCGTTATGCTGCCCTGGAATTCCAGCAGGATCGGGACCCAGTAGAGACAGGCGACGGCGAAGACGACGACATCGAAAAACCCGGTCGAAGGCGGGTCGCGGCGCGACGACAGCGCCGCGACAAAGCGTTTCGGCAGCTTGAGATACGACCAGCCCCAAAGCATCGCCAGGGTGAAGATGTTGAGCGCGAGGATGCCGGTCGCGACGATGTCGTCGGGGATGAAATATCCGAAATAGGGATAGACCGGGTCGGCCAAGGGAAAGGCCGGATCGCTCAGGGCCATCGACAGGGCCTCGACCCAGAACCAGTAGAAGACGCCCAGCGTGAGCAGGAATCGCCCGATGGTCCCGGCCCCCCGCAACACCAGGTAGCCGTCGTTGACCATGAAAAAGAACACGATCGAGGCGCTGATATAGGTCAGGAAGATATTGGTGTCGCGGGCCGGATCGAACCACCCGGCCGCCGACAGGGCCACCGCGAGGCCGGCCAACGGCAGGTAGGCGGAGGGCAGGCTTGCCCGGCGCTCCCGGCCCGCTCCGGCGGCCCGCGACAGGGACGCCCGGCGGGCGATCGATGGGGCCGCGCCGCGGTTCATGCGCTTACACCTCCCTCGCGTTGCAGTCGGCCGCCGCCGCCGCTGCCGGCAGGTTGCCGAGGATGGCGGCGATCTGGCCCACGGCGTGCTCCCAGAGCATTTCCCGGCGGTGCGCCCAGGCGTGGCGTTTCATCGCGTCGAGCCGCTCCCGGTCGGCTTCCAGCGCCAGCAGTTTGTCGGCGATGGCGCTTTCGTCCTCGTCGGGCGCGATCATCAGCGCGGCGCCGGCCAGGGCGTGCTCGGGGCTGCCGCCGGTATCCGGGGCCATCACCGCGAGCCCGAGGGCGTGGAACTCCCGGAGCGCGATGCCGCCGGCCTCGGCGCGCGACAGCAGGCAGCCGATGTCGTTCTCGCTCACCGCCTCCAGGAACCGCAGCGGCTCGCGGGCCTTGTCGATGGTCCCCAGCCACTCGATGCCCTCCATCGCGTGGAACGGCTCGGGGGCGTTTTCGCGCGGGAACCCGATCACCCGCAGGCGCGACCGGCCGCCCCGCGCCCGCGCCATGCGGAACGCGCCAAGCAGGCGGTCGAGGCCCTTGCGGCGCCAGTACTTGCCGACAAACACCATCCGCAACGGCTCCGCGGGGGCGCCGTCGCTTCCCCCGCGGTTGCCTTGCCTGCGCGCTTCCCAGGCCCGATAGCGATCGGCGTCGACATTGGCCCCCGGGACCACCACATGGACCTTGTCGCGGGCGATGCCGTAATCGTCGATGACACTGTTCGCGGCCCATTCGCTGTGGGCGATGATCCCCCGCGCCGCGCTGTAGCCGAGCCTCTCGCGGGCCAGCGCATCGCCGGCGATGCGGGCGCCGATGGTCGATCTCACCCGGTAGTAATCGAACAGCTGGGTCAGCGTCTGGTCGATGTAGAACCACTTCGCGACCCCTGCGTCGGCGACCAGCGAGGGCGGATACAGCGGGAAGCAGTTGATCACCGTCGCGCCCCGGAGGGCGGCGCGGGCCGGGCGCCAGAGCCGCTCGAGGAAGGCGGGCGAATACTGGAAGCCGCCGGGCCGCTCGAGCCGCAGGGCGCGGGCCAGGTTCCAGCCGATCCGGCGCCCGGCCCAGCCGACGCCGCCGGTCTCGAGGGCGAGGCCGGCGTCGAACAACCCGGCGCCGCGCCCGGCCCGCAGCAGATGATAGGGGATGCCGCTCCAGGTGAGGGGATCGTTGGCATCGCCGACGGCGGCGAGATAGGTGGTCATTTCTGGCTCAAGGCGCGCCGCCTCACATCAGCTTCCGATAAACCCGGTCCATCTCGCGGGCGACATCGGCGAAGGTTCGCGGCGGGCGGATTCCGGCGACCAGGCCATCGAGCCGAGAGCGGTCCCCGGCGAGACCGGCGATGATCCTTGAGAGCGCCGTCGCATCGCCGGGCTCGAACAGCAGGCCGTCGACCCCTTCGGTCACCAGATCGGCGATCCCGCCGAGGCGGCTGCCGACCACCGGAAGGCCGGCGGCGAAGGCCTCGTAGACCACGATCGGCCCGGTTTCGAGCCAGCGCGAGGGCACCACGCAGACGTCGAACGCCCGCATCGTGGTCACGACCTTCTCGGGTGCGGTGAACCGTGGGGCTTCGAACCGGGGATCGCCGTTGATCCGGCGGCGCAGGGCGGTGCCTTGATCATTGTCCCAACCGGGGCCGAGAAAGGCGACGCTGACCGGAACCGCCGGCGGCAAACTCAGAACCGCCTCGACCAGGGTATCGATGCCCTTTTCGTGGGTGCAGCGGCCGACGTAGACGATCCGCAAGGCGTCACCGGAGCGGGCTGGCCCGGCAGGTCTGTTGTCCGCGCAGTTCGCTCTCGGCTGGCCGCTGCGGACCACCGCGATCTTGGATTCCGGAACGCCGTTGGCCACCAGCAACCGGCGCGCCCAATCGGCGTAGACCTGGACCGCGTCGCAGAGTGCAATGGCCTCTCGCCAGCCGGCGATGTGGGCCTCGGTCATCTCGCGCGCGGTGAGCACGCGCTCGAGGCGCGAGGCGCCCTCGGGGTTCAGCAAACCGGCCGGGAAGCACGCCGCCAGCCGGGCCAGGCCGGCCGGCAGCCCGGCCGCGGCCAGCCGGCACTCGGTGCAGCGCCCGACCCGGAGTTCCCCGTCGCAGACCACCCGCCGGCGATAGAGCAACTCGCGCTGGGGGCAGCTCTGCCCGGGGCTGTGATAGCTCATCACGGTGCGGGCGCCGGCGGCTCTCGCCATTTCGAGATGAAGAATGCCGGCCTCGGAGGAGAGGTCGTGCAGGTGGACGACGCTGGGCCTGAGGCGCGCCAGCAGATCGCGAAAACCCGGGATCGCCGTGGGGCGCCGCCCGTAACGCGACCGCCGCGCATGCGTCGCCTCGACCGGCGGCAGCACCGTAACCGGGATATCCCGGTAGTCGTGCTCGCCGAGCGCGGGAGCGTCCGGCGCCTGCTGGTGGACGGCGATCCGCGCGTCCCAGCCCAGCGCCTTGAGCTCATCGGCCAGGCCGAAGCAGAACACCTCCTTGCCGCCGACCGTCCAGGGCAGCGCCGTCACCGGCAAATGCAGGCATACGGGTTTCAATTCAGCTCTCCCTCCATAAGTCGCGCGAACCGGGCGCCGGCGCCCGCGAGGTCATGGCGCTCTGTTGCGATGCCATGCGCCGCGGCGGCCAGGCGCGCGCGCAGGCCGTCGTCGCCGAACAGCCGCGACAGCCCGTTCGCCAGCGCCTCCACGTCACCCGCCGGGACCAGCAGCCCGGCCGCGCCGTCGTCCAGCACTTCGCGGCAGGGGCCGATGTCGGTGGCGACGATCGGGGTTCCCGCCGCCATCGCCTCGGCCAGCACGATGCCGAAACCTTCCTCGCGGGTGGTGCCGTAGACGAACACATCCATCAGCCCGAGTTGCTCGGGCACGTCGCTGCGATCGCCGAGGAAGGCGACGCTGTCGCCCAGATCCAGGGACCCCGCGAGGGCCTCGAGCGCGCCGCGCTCGGGCCCGTCGCCGACCAGTGCCAGCCGGGCATCGGGGTGGCTTTGCCGGAACCGGGCGAAGGCGGCGATCACGGTGCGGTGGTCCTTGATCGGGTCGAGCCGGGCCACCATGCCGATGCGCGGCCCGTTGCGCGCCCGGCTGGCGCGAGCGGCGGCCGCGCGAGCCCGCGTCGCCGCCACGTCGAGGGGATAGTAAAAACGCCGGACCCGGCTTGCCGGCAGGCGATAGTCCCGGCGCATCAGGCCGGCCACGTAGTCGGAACAGGCCAGGTCGCCGGCCGTGAACGGCCGCGCCAGGTTGGCGTAGACCAGCCCGCCCCAGCGCCCCCGCCCGGCGAGCGGCGGCGGATTGCCGGCATAGCCGTAGATGCGCCGGGCCCCGCCCAGCCTCGCCGCGATGGCGACGAACAGGTGCACCCCGTAGGCATAGCACAGCACCACCTCGGCCCCGAGCCCGCGCACCAGGCGCGCGAAGCGCCAGACGGCGGCGATCCGGCCCCGGCGCGGCAGCGCGCAGCGATGGGCCGCGACGCCGAGGCCCGCCAGCTTCGCGCTCACCGGCCCGGCCGGCCCCGGCTCGGCCAGGATCGCCACCGACTGGCGGAATCCGCGCTCCTGCAACAGGGTCACAATGTTGACGCAGGCGGTCTCGCAGCCCCCCACCGCGTCGCGGCTGACGACATGGAGCACGCGGGGTTTGGCCGCCCCGGTCATGCCAGCAACGCGCGGTAGCTTCTGAAGGTCCGGCCGACGTCGTAGATCGCCAGCGCGTCGCGCCCCGGAATCCGCGCCTCGCGGTAGCGGGCCAGGGTTCGGGCCCAATCCTCGGCGTCGCCGGGAACCGCGAGAAGGCCCCAGCGCCCATCCTCCAGCACCGCGCGGCAGGCCGGCACATCCGAGGCGACGACCGGGAGGCCGGAGACCAGCGCCTCGATCAGCGCGATGCCCAGGCCCTCCGCGGGATTTGCGGAAAAGGCGAAGACGTCGAGCTTGCCGAGTTCGCCCGGCACGTCCCGAACGCTGCCGCGCCAGATCACCGCGCGGGCGATATCGAGCCGGCCGGCCAGGGCCTCGAGCTCGGCCCGCCGGCTGCCGTCGCCGATCAGGACCAGTTCGACGTCCTCGCCCTCGGCGCGCCGCCGCGCCAGGGCCCGCAGCAGGGTCGGGTGCTCCTTGCTGGGCTCGAGGCTGGCGACCATGCCGATGCGCAGGGGTCCGGTGCGTGTCGGCCGCGCCACGCGGCGGTCGCGGACCGCGAGGAAGCGGTCGAGGTCGATCCCGTTGCGCACCAGCGCGACCTTGGTCGGGGAAAGCCCATAGGCGGCCAGCGAACGCTCGCGCACCGGCGCCGAACAGGCGGCATAGGCGGTGGTAAATCGATCGGCGAGGCGGAGCATCAACCCGATCTTTCGGATCGTGTCCGGCTTGTCGAGTGGTGGCGGATTGCCCAGGTGCAGCACTGACGGAATGCCGAGCAGCCAGGCCGCGGCGCAGACTGATACGTGGTGGCCCACGGTGTAGCAGACAACGCCCTCCGGCCGCAGTTTCCGCAACAGCCGGAGAGCCCGCACGAACAGGGCCGCGAATCCCCGCCGGCGCCAACCGAGCAGGTGGCGTGACGCCGCAGCGGCAGCGAACTCGGCCGCGAGATCGTCGGGTTGGCCGACCAGGAAGGCGACATGGCCCTTGCGGCCAAGCTGGCGCTCTTCCTGGGCCAGCAGATCGAGCGCCAGCCGGGGGCAACCCTCGGCCCGGGGCGAGAACAGAACATGGAGATAGCCGGTCATGGGCTTTGGAGCACCAGTACAAAGCGAAACCACGATCCCACCTGGAACGTCGAGGGGACAAAGAGATTTAGCTTTCTTCCTATTGTCATATCATTTGTCTCTGAATGGTGTTAAAATCTGAGCATAATGTGGTAGAGCGGCGACGTAGTTGGGTCCGGATTCGAAGTTGTTCATCAGGATATCGAAATTCCTGAACGCAACTCCGGAGTTTGTCAGGCGCCCAATCCGATATCCGGATGGCTCAAGAAGCTCGTAAAAATCCCTCAGCAGCGCCCTCGCATCGCCATTATTGTAGCCATATTCAAACTGAATAACATCAATCTTGTGCCGCGTGATCATGTTTTTGAAGCCGTTGAGTATGCTTAGTTCGGACCCCTCCGTGTCAATCTTGAGTAACGCTATGCGTTCAATCCCGAGTTGCGCAACATATTTGTCGCCTTGCACGACTTTGCACTCCTGTAACGTCCAGGGCATCTTCTCATCATTAAGTGATGCAAGCAGAATCGTTGTATTGACGGCACAATGGTCACCGTAATTCTTGTACGTTATTATCCCGTCGGTATTTGAAAGGCCGAAATCATTGATCGTGACATTCTCTTTCCCCGCAAACCGCTCATGCAGAGCCACTACCGACGCAGAGCCGATTTCGAAGCAGTGGCTAGTGGCGCGGCCCAGCACGGCATCCGTCCAGTCCCCGACATTCGCGCCAACATCGAAAAAAACGAGCGGTGAAGTATCTTCCTGGCCATCGGAAAACAACAAAACGGCCTTGATCAAGTTTACTTCGCCACTCCCGGTCATTGTTGGGTCCAAAGGTGGCTCGATGCCCTCGTAGCACCGCCGATAAAGATTGCAAAAACGGTAGATATTTTTTGCGAACGCTGTTTCCGATCGAGCCAGGTTTCTGACCAAAATTTTTGAGAATTTTCTCACATTCGTATCTCTATTGCCCTTTGCGGTCGGGCTTCCTGCGTCTCCGGTTGAGGTAAAGACGGCGTTCTTGGCGCGGCGTAATCGCGGACTCCAGTGCGGCAACACGATGCCCGTTGCCGCCGGTCAGCTTTCATGGCGGGCGAAAACCACGTCCTCGCTCACCGACGGCTGGGCCGCGAGCGCGACCAGCGCGCCGGTCTCCAACAGCCGGTTGGGCGTGTAGCCGAAGGGCGCGAGCAGCCCCGCGGTCGGGTCCAGGTCGCCCGGCTGCATCTCGATCACGATGAAATCCGGCGGCCGCTCGCCGAGCATCCCCATCCCGCCGGTCAGGATCCGGGTCTCCATGCCCTGCGCATCGACCTTGAGAACCCGGAACGGCTGGTCCGCGGCCAGCGGCTCAACCACCTCGCGCATCACCGTGTCGAGCGTCCTGACCTCGACCTCGATCACCGAATCGATCGGATAGTCCGGCAGCGCTTCGCGGAGCAGCGACGAATAGGGATGCGAGGACGAGACGTAGAAGGGAAGCTTGCCCTCCTGGTCGCCGACCGCGAGGTTGAGAACCTCGATGCGCGGCGCCGGGCAGTTTCCGGCCGCCTCGCGCAGCCGCCCGGCCAGGCGCGGATTGGGCTCGATCGCCAGCACCATGCCGTCGGGTCCGACGCCGTTCGCCGCTTCGGCCACCAGCACGCCGGCATTGGCCCCGATATCGACGTAGAGGTCGCCCGGGCGCAGTGCCGTGCGGAGAAAATTGACCACCGGAGGGTCGTAGGCATAGCGGTAGATCTCCCGGTCGCAGCCTTCGCTCAGATCGACCGGCAGGGTGAGGACGCCGTAGGGCGCCAGCACCTGGCGATCCGCGACGACGGCGCGCAGGACGGCGCCGAGAAACCAGCGGAACAGCCGGGGATGGAGATGGTTCTCCAAGGCCAGCGCCGCGATCAGGACGCGCCTCGGCCCGGTGAGGCGAAGCTTGCCGACGGCGGCGGGCGGCGACGGCGCCAGCGGCGGCGGGCGCGCCCCGGCGGGCTGCTGAAGATGCAGCTCAACCATTGCCCTGTTCGCCAACCCGCCGGGCCAGCAAGCGGCCGACCGGCGCGGGCAGCATCGAGGCGATAAAATTCAGCTCGCCGGTGCCCTCGACCCGGTCCATCACCGCCACGATAGCGACCGTGGCGACGACGAAAACCGCGCCGGTGAGCGGCAGGCCGAGCGCCAGCGAGGCGGCGGGGGCAAAACCCGAAGGCCACACCAGGTTGGCGCCGACGGCGATCGCCAGCAGCGCCGCGAGCGCCGGGGCGGCGATCGTCAGGGCGTATCTGCGCAGCCCCAGGCCGAGCAGCCGGCAGCCCCAGATCCCGGTGATGAAACCGCGGAACACGAACAGCGGCAGGGCGGTCCCGAGCACCACCCCGAGGATTCCGTAACGCAGCCCGAGCCAGATGCTCAGGCCGACGTTCACCACCGCCTCGGCCGCCACCAGCAGGGCATAGCGGTGATGTTGCGAGCGCGCCAGAATGAGTTGCAACAGCGGCACCTGGGCGACCGAGATGGCGTAGGCGACGACCACCAGCGCGAGCGGCAGGGCGGCGCTCCGGAAGGCCTCGCCGAGCCACAGCACCAGCAGGTCCTCGCCCGCCACCACCATCATCGCCAGGAAGGCGAAGCTGATCGAGCCGGCGACCAGCAGGGCGCGGAACAGCAGCCGCGCCTGTTCCCCGGTCCGCTCCGCCCCGGCGAGGTTGGCGAGCCGGGCGCTCAGCGGCCGCAGGGTGGCGACCACCAGGCTGAGGAGATGGCCCGCGACCATCATCACCACGGCGACGATGGCGACCTCGGCCGGAGCCAGCAGCCGCCCCGCGACGACCACGCCCGAGGTGGTCACGACAATACAGGCAAAGCCCAGCACGGCGGTGCCGGCGGTGAACCTCAGCAGCGGCCGCAACTGGCCGGCGACGGCATCGATCGAGGGCCGGCGCCCGCGCCCGGCGGCGGCCAGCAGGGCCGCCAGACAGCCGGCCAGCAGCACCAGGTTCGACAGCACGATGCCGCCGGCCAGCGCCATCAGCCCCCAGCCAAGATCGAGCAGCACCACCGTGACGGCCAGCTTCACCAGGCTGGCGACGATGACGATGGCGTTCAGGGTGCCGAGCCGCTCCAGGCCCTGGAGCCCGGCGGCCAGGGCGGCCGAGCCGATGCCGAAGACGATGGCCAGCGCCATGGCGGCCAGCGCGGCCTGGAACTCGCCGCGTCCCGCCGGCGCGACGTTGAAGAACTGCGCCAGCGGGTCGGCGGCGGCGACCAGAGCGACGCCGGCCAGCAACCCGAGCCCGGACATCAGCATGAAACCGGCCAGGATGGCGGCAAAGGCGGCGCTGGCCCGCCCGGCGCCGGATTCGAAGGCGGTCTGGCGGTTGATCCCCTCGGGCAGGCCGATGCCGGCGAGACTGGCGTAGTGCACCACCGAACCGATGATCGCCCAGAGGCCGAACTGGCTGACGCCGAGCTGGCGCACCACGATCGAGGTCAGCACCAGCCCGACTCCGACATTCACCGCCAGCGCCGCGTGGCTGGTCAGGGCGCCCTTCAGCAGGAGCCGGCGCTGCCTGGCCGAATCGATGGCCGCCACCTTGTCGGCGATATCACTCACGCGCGCCTCGCAACCCTCGTGGTGTCATGGGGAGGCTGCGGCCCGGGCCGGCTTGACGAACAGAATGTCCTCCTGAAACCCGTTCGGGCTGGGAATGCGCCGCGACAGCCCGAACCCGGCGTCCCGCAAGAGATCGACGATGTCGTCGAGGCCATAGCCGAGTCGCGCGGCGCTTTGCGGGGTGTATTCGAGCAGCACGAAACCCGAGTCCAGGCCTCCCAGAAACCCGGTCCCGCCCCTCAGCACGCTGAACTCGTAGCCCTCGGTGTCGATCTTGACGAAGGCCCGTTCCGCGCCCAGGCCGGCCAGCATGTCAAGCTCGAGCAGCAGCACGTCGAGGTTGCCGTCGCTTTGTGCCGCCACGACATGGTTGGTGCCGGTGTTCTGGTGATCCTCGGCGATCTGGAAGCCGGCGAAACGCGGGCCGTCGCCGAGCGCGCAGTGGATCGGGCTGATCGAGCTGACGCCATTGGCGGCGATGTTCGTCAGCAGGCGGCGGTATTCGCGCGGACTGGGCTCGAAGGCGATGGATCGGATGCGCCCACCGCTCTCCAGGGCGCAGACCAGCGAGAACAAGCCGATATGGGCGCCGATATCGACAAACAGATCGAACTCGTCGAGACGCTCGACGATGATCCGGTGGATCGGGGTGTTGTAGGGGTTCTCATAGATCAGCGACTGCTCGGCATCGGTGAGGAAACAGGCCAGCACCGGGCCGTAGTCGGATTTCACCAGCACCGGCCCGAACAGCCGGTGGAAATATGTCAGCAGATGGCGCTTGCCCTTGTGGTAGGGCGCGCGGCCGTAGCGGTAGAGCAGGCGTCCCGGGAGGCCGGTCATGGCGCTGCGCGCACCGCTGCAAGCCTGTTGGTTTCCATGATCCCGATCGTTGCCGGGACTTCGGACCGGATGCGAGCGGAGTGTCGAGGCGCCCCGGCACCCCGGTTCCGGCTCGGCGCGGCTGGTGGACGATCGATCGAATACCTTGTTCATATCTGGGCACCATGAACGACCAGCGGCTCCGCAGAGATCAGACGCGAAGCGATATCGTCTTCCGAAGCGATGCGGAGGAAGAGTGTATTCCCCGCCCCAACCGACGGGCTTGCCGGCGCCAGACTACGGGAAAACGGATCATATTTGCGCGGCTCGAAACCGTGCCGTGAAAGCGTCGCGAGAACGGTTTCGGTTTTGACGCCGGAGACCTCGATGATCATCGCCCACACCCCCGGTTCCGAGAGCATGTGCGATGCGCCGCGCAGAAGATCGAATTCATGGCCTTCCACGTCGATTTTCACGATCCGCGGCACGTCCTTGACGAACAGCGCATCGGCGGTCCGGGCCGGGACGTCGATCGTGTGCGCGGTCTCCGTCGCCGAAGCCACGTGATTGACCGTGTCCTGATCCGTGGTGAAACGGACTGTCCCGGCTTTGTCGGTCAGGGCGCAGACCTCGACCCGCACATGGTCGTCGAGCGAGTTCAGTGAAATGTTGGCGCGCAGACGCTCGATCGTTTTCGGAACCGGTTCGATCGCGATCACGCGTGCGCCAGATACGCCAGCGGCGATCACTGTGTAAGATCCTGCGTTGGCACCGATATCGGCGAAGAGGTCACCGGGCCGCAGGGCATGCGCCACGAACGCCATGTCCTCGAATTCATGCAGGCCGTAGTAGATGTTTCCCGTCACTCCGGTCTCGCCTCGTCTGGCCCAGAGATGCGTCCCGTTGACGAACTTCACCTGATGCGACGCCGAGGAGAGGCGTGATCGTAGCTGCCAGCCAACAATGTTTGCCATACTCCGGATTGGCCGCCTTCGACTCATCGGATGTGCCGCCAAGCCGGCGGCAAATTGCCGTAATTCATCGAACATCCGAATGCCTTACAGCCCCACGCGCGATGGCACCGGATAGCGTCCCTCGTGGCGCAGTTTCGCGGGGCGCGGATCAAGCGACATGAATGCTCATGTCCGGCAGACCATCCAGTTGCCGAGCACCAGCAGGTCCATCCTGGTGCGTAGGAAGCACTCGATCGCCTCGCCCGGGCGGCAGACCACCGGCTCGTTCTCGTTGAACGAGGTGTTCAGCACCATCGGCACCCCGGTCTCGGCCCGGAAGGCGTCGATCAGGCGGTGATAGCGCGGGTTCTGCCCCGCCGTGACCGTTTGCAGCCGCCCCGACCCGTTGACATGGGTCACCGCCGGGATGGCGGCGCGCCTGTCCTCGCGGATCTGGTAGACTTGGAGCATGAACGGCGCCTCGTAATCGGTCTCGAACCATTCGCCGACATGCTCGCGCATGATCGAGGGGGCGAACGGGCGGAAGCTCTCGCGGCGCTTGATCTTGGCGTTGAGGATGTCCTTCATGTCGGCCCGGCGCGGGTCGCAGACGATCGAGCGGTTGCCGAGCGCCCGCGGGCCCCATTCCATCCTTCCCTGGAACCAGCCCACGACATGGCCATCGGCGACGGCGGCAGCCGTCCGCCGGCAGAGCTCGGCTTCGTCCGCCACATGCGTGATGGCGCAGCCCTCGGCCTCGAACGCCGCCCGGCGCGCCTCGATCTCGGCGCCGAGCGCGTCATCCGTCCATTCCGGCCCGAGAAAGGCGTGATCCATGACGAAACCGCGCGGCTGGCCGAGGGTGTCATGCCAGACGCTGTAGGCCGCCCCGATGGCGCCGCCGGCGTCGCCCGCGGCGGCCTGGACATAGAGCTCGGTGAACGGCGTCTGCTCGAATATCTTGCCGTTGGCGACCGAATTCATGGCGCAGCCCCCGGCGAGGCACAGCACCGTGTCGCCGGTCGTCGCCTGGACGGCGTTGAGCAGGTCGAAGAAGGTCTCCTCGTAGAGCGCCTGCAACGAGGCGGCGATGTCCTTGTGGCGCCGGCTCAGGTCCTCGCCGTCGCCGCGCGCCGGGCCGAGCAACTCTTCGAGCTTGGCGGTGAAGATCCGGCCGACCCGGGGCTGGCCGCCGTCCCAGACCATCTCGACGCCCTCGGCATGGTGGCGGAAATAGTCCAGCGTCAGTTCGTAGCCGCCATTTTTCTGGCTCGAGACCAGCCGGCGCAACGCCTCCAGATGGTTCGGCTGGCCATAGGGCGCGAGCCCCATCACCTTGTATTCGTCGCCGTAGTTCCAGAAGCCGAGATACTGGGTCACCGCCTGGTAGAGGAGCCCCAGCGAATGGGGGAAATGGACCTTGCCGAGTTCCGTCATCGCCCCGCCCCGCCCGGTCGCCCACATGGCCGAGGCAAAATCGCCGAAACCGTCGATCGAGACCACGGCGGCCCGCTCGAAGGGCGAGACGTAGAAGGCGCTGGCGAGATGGGCGCGGTGATGCTCGACCGGGTGCAGCCGGGCGCTGGCCGCGGCGCGCTCGACGCCAAGCTCGGCGGCCAGCAGATCGATCGGGTTGGCGACCTTGCCGGCGTTCTCGAGCCGGGCCCGGACCAGATCGAGGCTGGGGCGCTTGGCGAAGGCGAACAGCACCTTCTTGAACAGGTTCGCCCTGGGGTTCCGGTTGATCGCGACGTGGTCGATCCGGTCCAGGCTCAGCCCGGCCTCGGCCAGGCAATAGCGCACCGCCTCGCTCGGCAGCCCGGCCCAGTGCTTGATCCGGCGGAAGCGTTCCTCCTCGGCCGCCGCGACCAATTCGCCGTCGCGCACCAGGCAGGCCGCCGAGTCCGCATGGTAGGCGTTGAGGCCGAGGATGGTCGTCACTGGTTTTTTACCTGCAAACCGATTTTACTTTGCGGCGCTGGCGATCATGCTCATGGCGAGGGGCGGAATCCGGCCGACGCGGCGGAAATCGCATGACTCGAACCCGGCCTCGGCAAGCAAGGCGGAGAGCGTCGCGATCGAGAAGAACTTGATGTGACCCCCGTCCCAAAGCACCGTGAAGTGCTGGTCCATCTTGCCGCTGATCGCCAGCGCGATGTTCTTGAGGTAGCCATGATACGGCGTCGAGAGGATCGCCAGGCCACCGGGTTTCAGGCACCGGTGGATCTGTTTCACCACGCTTCGCGGGTCGTAGCAATGCTCGATGACCTCGATGCAGATCACCAGATCGAAGGCGCCCAGACCGGCAAGGTCATCGTCCGATCCGGCGCGATGGAAGGCGATCTCCGGATAGGCAAGCGAAGCCTGGGCGATGCCGCTCGGGGACGGGTCGATGCCGACCACGTCGAACCCCTTGCTCGAGAGCCAGTTCGCCATGGCGCCGTTGCCGCAACCGAAATCGAGCGCGCGCGCCGACCCCCACTCTCGATCCGCCAGAATCCGCTCGACCGCGGACAGCAGGTATTGGTGCGACCAGGTGTGCTCGGCATCGTCATATCCAAGGTCCGTGACGGCCGGCATCAAAGCTCGCGCACCTCCCCCCCCGGCCGCCGCGATGTTCCCGCCGCCGCGCGCCGGGGAGGCCGCCGGGCCCGCATGGCCGGCGCCGGGACCGGGGATCTCCGTCACCCGATGGCCGGGCCCGCAAGCGCTGGAACGCCGGCAATCAAGCGGAGCGCCGGTCCAGGCGCCAGTGCCGGACCAGAAGGCAGCCGATCGCCACGCCGAGGATGCTCGCCGCCAGGTCGGCCAGGTCGGGCACCCGGCCGGGCGAGAACATCTGGCCGAGCTCGAGCCAGGCGGCCAGCGAGCTCACCCCGGTGATCAGCCAGCTCTGCAATCCCCATCCGGCCGCGCCGACGACGATCAGCAGGCCGAACGCCGCCACGTGATTGAAGATCGCCGTCGCGCCCTCCAGCATGGCCACCGGCGGCAGTTTGAGGCCCGGATAGAGCGCCAGCAGGGTGATGACGACGCCGAGCGCGAAGAACGCGGCGTCGGGTCTGGCCCAGCCCGGACCCGGCCCGGGGCGGGACCCGCCGAGGCGCGCCAGAAC
>JACZTQ010000042.1:0-2481 GCA_022573605.1 Pseudomonadota bacterium
CGGATCCCAGGGGATGCCGTTCTTGTTGCAGGTGATCCGCGCCCGGCCCAGCGCCCGCTCGGCGGCCACCCCGGTGACCCCCTTGGGGCGCAGATCGACCAGCATCACGTGGGTGTCGGTGCCGCCGGTGATGATCGCCAGGCCGCCCTCCATCAGGGCGCTCGCCAAGGTTTGGGCATTGGCCACGACCCGGGCCGAGTAGACCCGGAACCCGGGCCGCAGCGCCTCGCCGAAGGCCACCGCCTTGGCCGCGATCACGTGCATCAGCGGCCCGCCCTGGAGCTGCGGGAACACCGCCGAGTTGATCTTCTTGGCGATGGTCTCGTCATTGGTCAGCACCATGCCGCCGCGCGGGCCGCGCAGGGTCTTGTGGGTGGTGGTGGTGGCGACGTGGCAATAGTCCAGCGGGTTCGGGTGCGCGCCGCCCGCCACCAGCCCGGCGAAATGCGCCATGTCGACATGGAACCAGGCCCCGACCTTGTCGGCGACCTCGCGGAAGCGCGCAAAATCGATCCGGCGCGGGATCGCCGAGCCGCCGGCGATGATCAGCTTGGGCCGGTGCTCGTCGGCCAGCTCCGCCAGTTGCGCGTAGTCGATATTGTTGTCGGAGCGGGTCACGCCGTACTGCACCGCGTTGAACCACTTGCCCGACTGGTTGACCTTGGAGCCGTGGGTCAGATGGCCGCCCGAGGCCAGGTTCATGCCCATGATGGTGTCGCCGGGGGTGAGCAGCGCCATGTTGACCGCCTGGTTCGCCTGGGCGCCGGAATGCGGCTGGACGTTGGCGAAGGCGCAGCCGAACAGCTTGCAGGCCCGCTCGATGGCGAGTCGTTCGGCGATATCGACATGCTGGCAGCCGCCGTAATAGCGCCGCCCGGGATAGCCCTCGGCGTATTTGTTGGTCAGCACCGAGCCCTGCGCCTCGAGCACCGCCCGGCTGACGATGTTCTCGGAGGCGATCAGCTCGATCTCGTCCTGCTGGCGGGTCAGCTCGTCGGCGACGGCACCGAACAGTTCGGGGTCGCGGGTGGCGAGCGATTCGGTGAAGAATCCGTCGTCACCGGTGGGCGCATCCATGGCGTCTTCTCCTAATCTGTGGGCGCTGGGGCGAGGGGCCTTCGCCGCCTGCGCTAACACATTCGCCGGAGCGGGTTCTATATCAAAAACGACGCTGCGGGAGGCAAAGTTTCCGATCGGATATATTGAAGGGCGCCGAAGGAAACCCGCGCCTTCGCGAGAGGCTCGCCGGTTGTCCCACGGAACAGTGACCGCGGCGATTGCCCCGGCCCGGCCCGGTCGATATGATTCGGGTGCCGAACCATCAGCCGAGCGAGGGCGCGCGTGAGCTACGAGAAAATCTGTTTCCTGGCCAGCGACGACGACGAGGCGCAGGAGGCCTTGCGCAGCCTGCGCCAGCGCCATGGCGATGTCCCGGCGGCGGAAGCCGAGGTGATCGTCGCGCTCGGCGGCGACGGCTTCATGCTCGCCACCCTGCACGACACCATGGACCTGGCGGCCCCGGTCTACGGCATGAACCGGGGCACGGTCGGCTTCCTGATGAACGAGTATCACCCCGACGACCTGGCCGAGCGGCTGGCCGAGGCCCGGCTCGCGGTGATCAACCCGCTGCGCATGGTGGCCATCGACAAGGACGGGCGGCGCACCGAGGCGCTGGCGATCAACGAGGTCTCGCTGCACCGCGAGACCCGGCAGGCGGCCAAGATCCGCATTCTGCTCGACGGCGAGGAGCGCATGGCGGAACTGGTCTGCGACGGCATCCTGGTGGCCACGCCGGCCGGCTCGACGGCCTATAATCTCTCCGCCCACGGCCCGATCCTGCCGATCCGGGCGCGGCTGATGGCGCTGACCCCGATCTCGGTGTTCCGGCCCCGGCGCTGGCGCGGCGCCATCCTGCCCTGGGAGGCGCGGCTCCGTTTCGAGGTCCTCGAACACACCAAGCGGCCGGTCTCGGCCACCGCCGACCAGGTCGAGGTGCGCGATGTGCGCCGGGTCGAGGTCGCGGCGGAACCGGAAATCGAGATCAAACTGCTCTACGATCCGGGCCACGGGCTGGAAGAGCGGCTGCTGCGCGAGCAGTTCGCCTCGTGATCTGCCCTGACGGCTGGGTTTTTTTGCGCCTGTTCCAAAAGCCGCTTCGCAACTTTTGGGCGCGCCGCCACCCACCCCGCCTCCCCGCCCAACCACCGATCATGCCCCGGTACCATCGGTGGTTGGGCGGGGAGGCGGGGTGGGTGGCGGAGCCGGAAATCCGCAAAGCGGATTTCGTCACGGGCATGGACTCTTGCGGGGAGGAGGGGTGGGTGGCGGCGCCGGAAATCCGTGTAACGGATTTCGTCACGGGCAAAACCCGCGGCGCCGGAAATCCGTGTAACGGATTTCGTCACGGGTAAAGACTCTTGGTGGGATGCGGGGCGGGGGCTGGCTTTTCAGACAGAACGTCGGATAATCGGGGCAGGGACC
>JACZTQ010000042.1:2491-14962 GCA_022573605.1 Pseudomonadota bacterium
GCGTCGGGTTTTTGCGCCTGTTCCAAAAGCTGCTTTGCATCTTTTGGGCGCGCGCCGCCCCCCACCCCGCCTCCCCGCCCAACCACCGATCATCCACTGCGGTAACATCGGTGGTTGGGCGGGGAGGAGGGGTGGGGGGCGGCGCCGGAAATCCGTGAAGGCGGATTTCGTCACGGGTAAAGACTCTTGGCGGGATGCGGGGCGGGGGCTGGCTTTTCAGACAGAACGTCGGATAATCGGGGCAGGGACCGGCCGACGCTGAACGCAAACCGCACAAAGAAGGGCATCACAGCATGACCATGGGCGAACAACTCCGCTGGTGGGGGATCGGCTTTGCCGCCTTCGTCGTGCTGCTGTGGTTCCTGGCCGACGCCATCCTGCCGTTCGTGCTGGGAGCGGCGCTGGCCTACCTGACCGATCCGCTGGCCGACCGGCTCGAGCGCGCCGGCCTGTCGCGCCTGCTCGCCACCGTGGTGATCACGGCCGGCTCGCTCGGGGCCGCGGTGCTGGCGCTGGTGCTGATCATCCCGACCCTGATCGACCAGGTGCGGAGCGCCATCGCCAGCGCGCCCGCCTACGTCGAGTGGCTGCGCGGCGTCGCCGCCGCCAACCTGCCGTCGCTGTCGGACCAGGACTCGGCCCTGCGCGGCGCCATGGAGAGCCTGCGGGCCCGGGCCGAGGGCTGGAGCGTCGCGGTGCTGAAAGGACTGTGGAGCGGCGGCCTGGCGGTGATCGATTTCGTCGCCCTGGTGGTGATCACCCCGGTGGTGGCGTTCTACCTGCTCTACGACTGGGACCGCATGGTCGCCGCGGTCGACGGCTGCCTGCCGCGCCAGCACCGCGACACCATCCACCGATTGGCGGGCGAGCTGGACCGGGTGCTGGCGGGCTTCGTGCGCGGCCAGCTCATGGTCTGCGCCCTCCTTGGCGCGTTCTACGCCGTGGCGCTGAGCCTGATCGGGTTGCAGTTCGGCCTGCTGATCGGCGCTTTTGCCGGGTTGATCAGTTTCATCCCCTTCGTCGGCTCGATCCTCGGCGGGCTGCTGTCGATCGGCGTCGCCGTGGTCCAGTTCTGGGGCGAACCCTGGATGATCGCCGCGGTCGCGGTTGTGTTCGTCGCCGGTCAGGCCGTCGAGGGCAATTTCCTGACCCCGAAACTGGTCGGGGGCAGGATCGGGCTGCATCCGGTCTGGCTGATCTTCGCCCTGTCGGCCTTCGCTGCGCTGTTCGGCTTCGTCGGGCTGCTGATCGCGGTTCCGGCGGCGGCGGGCATCGGGGTGCTCGGGCGTTTCGGGATCGAGCGCTACAAGGACGGCCGCCTCTACCGCGGCAGCGCCGAGTGGCGGGCGCGCGAAGCGGCCGAAAGCGAGCCGGCGGAGGAGGGGCGGGAGTGACCTCCGTCCCGCGCCAGCTACCGTTGATGCTCGACCACCGCGCGGCGCTCGGCCGGGCCGACCTGCTGGTCTCGGCCTCGAATTCGGATGCGGTGCGGCTGCTCTCGGGCTGGCGCGACTGGCCGGGCCGCCACCTGGCGCTGGTTGGCCCGGCCCGCGCCGGCAAGACCCACCTGGCCCATGTCTGGATGCACCAGAGCGGGGCGCAAATGCTGCCGGCGGCGCGTCTCGACGAGGCCGCCGTCGAGCGCCTCGCCCGCCACGGCAAGGCGGTGATCGAGGATGTCGATGCCCTGGCCTCGCTCGAGCCCGGGCGCCGCCGCGCCGCCGAGGGGGCGCTGTTCCACCTCTACAACCTCGCCGCCGCCGAGGGCGGCTGGCTGCTGCTGACCGGGCGCGACGCGCCGGGGCGCTGGCCGCTGGAGATGCCCGATCTGACCTCGCGGCTGGCCGCGTTGCCGGTCGCCCGGGTCGCCCCGCCCGACGACGCCTTGCTGTCGTCGCTGATGGTCAAGCTGTTCGCCGACCGTCAGTTGCAGGTGGCCCCGGCAGTGATCCGCTATCTGGCGCTGCGCATCGAGCGCTCGTTCAGCGCCGCCGAGGATGCGGTGGCCGCGCTCGACCGGCTGTCGCTGGCGCGCCAGAGGCCGGTGACCCGGGTGCTGGCGGCCGAGGTTCTCGGCGCCGGCGGCGCCGGCGAGGGCTGAGCGGTGAACCGGGCATGATGGCGCTGGCGCATGTCGCTCCGGCCCGTCGCCAGGGCATGTTGCCAGGCCCGGACATGAAAACGGCCCGCGTGGCGCAGGCCGCTTCCTCCCTCAGACTTGGGCCGGGAACCTGTGGCTCTCCGGCCTTATATGGCAGACTCCATAACGCATCGCGAAGTGGTTGTCACCCGGCACAAAAGGGGAATTCCACAGACAGGAAATTGTGCATTTTACAACGATTTCATCCTTGCTTAACCGGCCCGCGGCGATCAATCGCCGCAAGACTTGTTCGCGATCCCGCCCTATACTGCGCGCCGACCAGCAGGAGCCCGCATGTCCCGTGACCTCGCCGACCGCGCCCAGCGCCACCCGGAGAAGGCGCACCGCGCCGACAACCCGAGCCCCGGGAAGCCGGCTTGGATCCGGGTCAGGGCGCCGAACTCGCCCGGGTTCTTCCGCACCAGGAACATCATCCGGGAGCACGGGCTGGCGACGGTGTGCCAGGAGGCGAGTTGTCCGAACCTGGGCGAGTGCTGGGCCCGGGGCCACGCCACGATGATGATCATGGGCGAGATCTGCACCAGGGGCTGCACCTTCTGCAACGTCGCCACCGGCAAGCCGGGCGCGCTGGACGTGTTCGAGCCCGGCCGGGTGGCGCAGGCGGTCGAGAAGCTGGGGCTGAAGCACGTGGTGATCACCTCGGTCGACCGCGACGATCTGGCGGACGGCGGGGCCGGGCACTTCGCCCAGACCATCCGCGCGATACGCCGCAAATGCCCGGAGACCACCATCGAGGTGCTGACGCCGGATTTCCTGCGCTGCCCGCCCTCGGCATTGGAGACCGTGGTCGAGGCCCGCCCCGATGTCTTCAACCACAACCTCGAGACGGTGCCCGGCCTCTACCGGTCGGTCCGCCCCGGGGCGCGCTATTTCCACTCGCTGCGCCTTTTGCAGCGGGTCAAGGAGCTGGATCCGGCGATGTTCACCAAGTCCGGCATCATGGTGGGGCTGGGCGAGGAGCGCGAGGCGGTGTTGCAGGTGATGGACGACCAGCGCGCCGCGGAGGTCGATTTCCTCACCGTCGGGCAATATCTGCAACCGACGAAGAAGCACATCGCGGTGGCCCGCTTCGTCACCCCGGACGAGTTCAGGGACTACGAGACGGCGGCTTACGCCAAGGGCTTCCTGATGGTCTCGGCGACCCCGCTGACCCGGTCGAGCTACCACGCCGGGGATGATTTCCGGCGGTTGAGGGAGGCGAGGCTGGCGAAGCTGGGCGGGGGATGAGGGGTTGGCGACCGGGAGTGTCGCTGCGCCGCCCCCTCCCATCCTTCTCCGGGGCTTACGCGGCCGCATCTGCGGCCACGGTCCCCTGCGAAGCCCACAAGGGGGGAGGAGGCGCACCGCCCCACCGTCATTCCCGCGCAGGCGGGAATCTCCCGCCAACGGAAACAACACGGAAATGCACCCGAGAGATGCCCCGGCCAGGCCGTGGCATGACAGCGGTCCGTGCCGAGCCGTCCGCCTCACCCGAACTCCACCGCCCCGATAAAGGGCAGCTTGCGGTTCCGCTGGGCGTAGTTCGATGCCGTAGCTGGCCACGAACTGGTCCGGGATCTCGTAGCCGATCCACTTTGCGCTGATCGCGACCTCGTCGGGCGCAAGAGCCATCCGCTACCGCCCGGTCGTCACCCCGGCCTCATGCAGCACCGCAAGGCTGGGGAACCAGATTTCGCCGTGCCCGGCCTGATACACCTGGTCGAGAAAGCCGTCCGAGACCCCACGGCCGGCGAAATAGCTCCGGTCCTTTGCCATTTCCGCGCCGATGTCGAGGACCAGCACCTTGTCGGGCGCTTCCATCTGGTAGCGGTGAAAGCCGAGGCGGGCCTCCGGCCCCAGGGTTCTGGCTTCGCCGGCCATGAACGCCAGCGTGCAGGCCGAGTTGCAGGTCAGCTCGACATGGGTGTCGAGCCGGTGCCTGGCGATGTTGAAGGCGACGCCGCGTGCCGCATAGATATAGCCGCCGTCGCTCGCCAGGATAACGCGTCTGATCTCGGGGTGGGCCGCGAGCGCATCGACGAAGGCGGTATTGAGGGCGAAGTCGATGTTGCCGCTCAGGGTGATGGTCTCGCCATCGGTGCTGATCGGGAGATCGGGGGGGGCTGGCGCCTCGGCGACGGGGGGCGGTGGCGCGAGCGCCGCGATGGCGTCGATGGTCTGGATCGCCGCCAGCACCACGACGACGATGATTGCGAAGTAGCCGCTCCAGAGCGCAACCATGTCGCCGGTCGCGCGCAGATGCCGGTCGCTGGCGCGAAAGGCGCCGACGACCTGCCAGACCAGCACCACCAGATTCGCCAGGATCCAGAAGCCGATGAGAACGACAGCCGGGGAGGCGGGGAGCAGGCGTTGCAGGGTGCCGAGCAAAACCCTGAGCCCGAGGACCGTCACCACTATGGTGAAAGCCAGTCCATGGTTGCCGCGCCAATGGCTGATGAAAAACCGGGCCGGTCCTGCGGTTGCGTTCAGGGACATGGTCCGGTTGTAGACGGGCGCTCCGGGATATGCCAATCCGCGCCGTCCCGGAACAGGATCAATCGCTGAACTCCACCGCTCCGATATACGGCAGGTTCCGGTTCCGTTGCGCGTAGTCGATCCCATACCCCACCACGAATTCGTCCGGGATCTCGAAGCCGATCCACCTGGCCCTGATCTCGACCTCGCGGCGCGAGGGTTTCGAGAGCAGCGCACAGACCTCCAGCCGGTTGGGCTTGCGGCTGGCCAGCAGCTTCAGCACGTGCTTCAGGGTGTGCCCGGTATCGACGATGTCCTCGACCACCAGCACGTCGAGCCCCTCGATCGGCGAGCGCAGGTCCTTGAGGATGCGCACCTCGCGCGAGCTCTCCGTGCCGCTGCCGTAGGAGGATGCCTCGATGAAGTCGACCTCGACCGGCAGCTCCAGCTTGCGCGCCAGATCGGCGATGAAGACGTAGGAGCCGCGCAGCAGCCCC
Organism: Pseudomonadota bacterium; assembly: GCA_022573605.1. Taxonomy (GTDB): domain Bacteria; phylum Pseudomonadota; class Alphaproteobacteria; order Rhodobacterales; family Rhodobacteraceae; genus Thermohalobaculum. The sequence goes on from JACZTQ010000042.1 coordinate 7,604, forward strand.
ACCACCACCAGCTTCTCGGTGCCGGCGAAATAGGCGTTGATCTCGGCCGCCAGCGCCTCGACCCGCGCCGCGATCCGGTCGGCGGTGATCATCGGCTTGATGGTGTAGTCGCGGGTCATCGTTCCGGCTCCGTCTCCAGTATGTCGATCAGCGCCCCGGGTGCGGTCACCATGGCGTTGTGCCCGGTGGCGATCTCGGTCACCGGCCAGCCCAGCGATCCGACGCGGATGCGGGCGTCATCCAGCGGGTCCCGGTACTTCGGGTCGTTGCAGGCGATGTACTCGACCGGCAAGCCGTTGCCGGGCTCATTGCGGAAAGTCTGTGCCGTGGTGAAAGTCTGCAAGGGATGCGGCGTCAGATAGGCCTCCAGCCAGGCGGCGTCGGCCGGGTCGGTCACGGCGAAGGCGGCGGCCGGAGGCGCGGGTATGCTCAGCCCGCCACTGCTCTCCTCGGCCTGCCGGATACGCTCGGCGGCGACGCCCGCCGGGTAGCTGTCGAACGGCACCCGGCCGCTGACCGGCACCAGGGCGTCGAGATAGACCAGCCGCTCGATCCGCCCGGGCACCTCCTCGGCCGCGCCCGAGATGGCATTGCCGCCGAAGCTGTGCCCGACCAGCACGACATCCGTCAGGTCTTCCCACAACAGGTGGTTCACCAGATCGGCGGTGAAGACCGCGAGGTCGATATCCGGCGACATCAGGTGGGCGCGCTCGCCCAGCCCGGTCTGGGTCGGGGTGGTCACCCGGTGGCCCCGGGCCCGGAGCGGCCCGGCCACCCGCTCCCAGCACCAGCCGCCATGCCAGGCGCCGTGCACAAGCACGAAGGTCTTGCGTCTCATTGCCACGGCCTGACTCCTGCTCGGCGCCTGCGCCCGGAGTGTGGCTGGCAAGGCCCCGTTTCGTCAACGGCCAATGCAGGATGGGGCTTGCCATCGGGGGCGGCTCCGGTGTTAACCACTGCGGAGCTTGCCAGGGAGCGCGTCGAGACCCCATGCCGACCCATGCCGAGATTCGCCGCCTGCCCTATTCGGCGGCCGAGATGTACGCGCTGGTCGCCGATGTGGCCGCATATCCGGAGTTCCTGCCCTGGTGCTCGGGCGCCCGCGTCCGCGCGCGCACGCCGCAGCCGGACGGGTCCGAGATCGTCGAGGCGGATCTGGTGATCTCGTTCAAGGTGTTCCGCGAGCGCTTCGCCAGCCGGGTGACCTTGCGCCCGGAGGGCTGCAAGATCGATGTCGCCTATCTCGACGGGCCGTTCCGCTACTTGAACAACCACTGGCGCTTCAAGCCGGTGGGCGAGGCGGCCTGCGAGGTCGATTTCTTTGTCGATTTCGAGTTCCGCTCGAAGGCCCTCCAGATGATCATCGGGGTGGTGTTCCACGAGGCCATGCGCCGCATCGTGCGCGCCTTCGAGGACCGCGCCGGACAGCTCTACGGCAAGCGGAGCCTTTAGGGCGGGATGCTTCCTGGCCCGATCGCCCGGCCCTGTCATCCCCGCGCCACCTGTCATCCCCGCGAAGGCGGGGATCTCATGGGATTTTCTCGAGGTCCCCGCTTGCGCGGGGATGACAGGGGTGTGCAAGTTGCACACATGCTTAACATGTTGAAATATAACGGAAACATAATTGTTTAACCTTTTCGGAGGAGAGCAGGCCGCCCTTCGAGATGCGCCATCCGGGCGGCCGGGTCCGTCGCCGCATAACAGCGTAGGGCGGGTCTTGACCCGCCATTGACCCGCCTTTGCGTGGTGGCCGGCGAACCTGATTGGCGGATCAAGATCCGCCCTACTCGCTGTCCAAAACGGCGCGGGGCGGCTCAGCCCTCCGCCATCGCCAGCAGCATCTCCAGCGCCTGTTGCACCGAGGCTTGCCGCACCCGGTCGCGGCCGATGGCGCCGAACTCGATGCGCGCATGCGCAGTGGCGCCGCCGCGCCGGGCGCAGGCGAAATGCACCAGCCCCTCGGGCTTCTCCGCGCTGCCGCCGCCCGGTCCGGCGATGCCGGTGACCGAGACCGCGAGATCGGCCCGGCTGTGCGCCAGCGCGCCGGTCGCCATGGCCCGGGCGACCGGCTCGGAGACCGCGCCGTGGGATTCGATCAGCGCCATCGGCACGCCCAGGCACTCCACCTTGGCGGCGTTGGAATAGGTGACGAAGCCGCGCTCGACCACGCTGGATGCGCCCGGAATATCGGTCAGCGCCGCCGCCACCATGCCGCCGGTGCAACTCTCGGCGCTGGCGAGCATCAGCCCGCGCGCCTCGCAGGCCTCCAGCACCCGCGCCGCCAGCGCCCGCGATGCGTCAGAACCAGCCATGCGCAACCCCCGCCGCGACCACCACGATCAGCGCCGTCAGCAGCCCGGCGGCGATGTCGTCCAGCATCACCCCGAGCGGCCCGGCCAGCCGGCCGGCCCAATTCACCGGCGGCGGCCTGACGATAGCGAAAAAGCGGAACAGCAGAAACCCCACGACCCAGCCCGGCCAGGGCCAGAGATGCCATTCGGCACCGATCTGGCCGAGCCCGATCGACAGCGGCCAGAGCGCCACCAGCATCCCCACCAGCTGGTCGATGACCACCTCCGGGGGGGCTTTGGCGCGGCCGTCGAGAGGGCGCGACGTGGCCCAGTAGCCGAGCAGCCCCAGCGCCACGGTCGCCAGCCCCAGGGCGGCGAACCCGCCCGCCGCGTGCAACCCCCAGGCCAGCGCAATCGCCGCCGCCGAGGCCCAGGTTCCGGGCGCGCCCGGCAGGGTGCCGATGCCCAGGCAGGTGGCGATCAGGCGGGGGCCGTTCATTTCGATTCAAGCACCACGGTTGCCGTCGCCAGCGCCCCCATGCCTTCCTCGCGGCCGACGAAACCCATCCGTTCCATCGTGGTGGCCTTGATGCTGACCCGGTCCGGCGCCAGCCCCAGCACTTCGGCGATGCGCGCCTTCATCGCCGCCGCATGGGGGCCGATCCTGGGGCGCTCGCAGAGCAGCGTCACGTCGACATTGGCGATCCGCCCGCCGCGCGCCGCGACCCGCTCGCCGGCGTGGCGCAGGAAGACGTGGCTCGCCGCACCCCGCCACCGCGGGTCCGAGGGCGGGAAATGCTGGCCGATATCGCCATCCCCGATGGCGCCGTAGATCGCGTCGGCCAGCGCGTGCAGGCCGACATCGGCGTCGGAATGGCCCTCGAGCCCGCGGTCGTGGGGAATGGCGACGCCGCAGAGCCAGACCCGGTCGCCGGGGCAGAAGCGGTGGACGTCGAAGCCGTGGCCAACCCTGATGTCGCTCATCCCCGCCTCCACAACCCGCCCGGCCCGGGCCAGATCGGCGGCGGTGGTGATCTTGAAATTCTCCGGCTCGCCTTGGATCAGCCGCACCCGGCCGCCGGCCCGGCGGAACACCTCGGCGTCGTCCAGCGCCGGAGGGCCGTCCGCCCGGTGCGCCGCCAGCAGCGCGCCAAAGGGAAAGGCCTGCGGCGTCTGCGCCCGCCACAGCCCGGCGCGCGGGGCCGGGGTATCGGCCATGCCGTCCACCTCGCGCCACAGCGCATCGGCCACCGGCTCGGCGGCGATGGCGCCCTCGCCGGATCTGGCATGGTCCGCCAGGGCGGCGTAGAGCGCCGGGCTGGCGAAGGGCCGGGCGGCGTCGTGGATCAAGACCACCTCCGGCGCCATGCTCTCCAGCGCCTCCAGCGCCAGGCGCACGGTGTCGGAGCGCGTCGCGCCGCCGGGCACCGGGGGCAGCAGGCGGGGGTCGTCGAGGGCGGCCACCGCGTCGGCATACAGCTCGGCCGCGTCCGGGTGGATCGCCACCAGCACCGCGTCGAGTTCCGGAGCCGCCAGCGCCGCGCGCAGGGTCCGGGTCAGCACCGCCTCGGCCCCGGGCTCGGCCCCGAGACGCTGGTACTGTTTTGGCACCGGCCCGCCGAGGCGGGTGCCCCGGCCGGCGGCGACGATGATGGCGGCTGTGCTCACTTGGCGCCCTCTCCCGACCTCCCGGCGTTCTAGAGTGTTTTGCGCCCGGATGGAATCAGGACGGAGATCGATTTCCCTCGTTGCGCGCACTATTCGAGTCGCCGAATGGATTGATCCGGCCGCCGGTAGGGCGGACATGATTGTCCGCCGTCGCCGCCACCAGGGTGGACAACCATGTCCACCCTACCGGCGGCGCTTTGGAACCGGGCCTTGAACCGCACCAGGGTAGAGGGTAGTCACGGGAGACCGCTGCTCAAAAATCAGGCAATACCATGCGCCCTGACGAAATCGCAATCACCGGCATTCCCGCCCGCGCCCGCCGCCGCCGGGGCCGGCGATGAGCGACCGGCGCGATTTCGAGGCGATCTGGAACAGCCTGCCGAACCCGGTGCTGACCATCGACGCCGGCGGCGCCATCGCCGAGGTCAACAGCGCGGCGGAGGACTTCCTCGGCGCCTCGCGGCGCCAGCTCGCGGGCCGCAACCTGGCGGCGCTGGCGGGCGCCGACAGCCGGCTGGCCGATCTGCTGCGCCAGGTCATGCGCCAGGGAGTCAAGATGGCGGAATACGGAGTCGAGCTGGGCTGGCCCGAACAGCCCGCCCGCCTGGTCGATCTGCACGCGGCGCCGATGGCCGATCGGGGGGTCGAGCGCGGGGCCGAGCGCGGGGCCGATCGGGGGGCCGGCGCGGTGGTGATGATCCACCCCCGGGCCATCGTCGAGACCATGGACCGCTCGCTCAGCCACCGCAACGCGGCCCGCTCGGTGGCCGGCATGGCGCAGATGCTGGCGCATGAGATCAGGAACCCGCTGGCCGGCATCTCGGGCGCGGCCCAACTGTTGCAGATGAACCTCTCCGGCGAGGACCGCGAGCTGACCGCGCTGATCCGCGAGGAGTCCGAGCGCATCGGCGCCCTGGTCGGCCGGGTCGAGCAGTTCGGCGAGATCGCGCCGGGCCGCTACCGGGCGGTGAACATCCACGACGTGCTCGACCGCGCCTGCCGCGCCGCCAAGGCGGGCTTTGCCGCCCATGTCCGCTTCATCCGGGAATACGATCCCTCGCTGCCGCCGACCCTGGGCGACAGCGACCAGTTGATGCAGGTCATGCTGAACCTGCTGAAGAATGCCGCCGAGGCGATCCCGGAGACCGGCGGCACCATCACCGTGCGCAGTTCCTACCGGGCCGGGATGAAGCTCGCGACCCCGGCCGGGCGGCGCGAGAGCCTGCCCTTGCAGATCACCATCACCGACACCGGCGCCGGCGTGCCGGAGGACTTGCTGCGCCATATCTTCGAGCCCTTCGTGACGGCGAAATCCGGCGGCAGCGGGCTCGGGCTGGCGCTGGTCTCGAAGATCATTTCCGACCATGGCGGGGTGATCTCCTGCGAATCGGAACCCGGCCGGACCCGGTTCCGCCTGCTGTTGCCGATCTCCGCGCTGGAGGTGCCCGAGGAGGCGCCCGAGGAGCCGGGCCAGACGCCGGATACGGAGCATGCGGCATGATCGAGGGCGCCACCGTCCTGCTGGCCGACGACGACCGCTCGATCCGCATGGTGCTGAGCCGGGCCCTGGGCCGGATCGGCTGCCGGGTGCGGGCCACCGGTTCGGCCTCGGCGCTGTGGCGCATGATCGAGGACGGCGAGGGCGACATCGTGGTCACCGACGTGCACATGCCCGACGGCGATGCGCTCGATCTGCTGCCGGCGATCCGCAAGAAGCGGCCCGACCTGCCGGTGATCGTGATGAGTGCCCAGAGCACCGTGCTCACGGCGATCCGCGCGGCCGAGGCCGGGGCCTATGAATACCTCCCGAAACCATTTGATTTAAAGGAGTTGCTGGACTTTGTGCAGAGTGCGCTTCGAGGCAAGGCCCGGGCCTCCGAAAGCCCTGCCGCGCCGCCCGGGCCGGGCGACGAGAACCTGCCGCTGATCGGCCGTTCGCCGGCCATGCAGGAGGTCTACCGGATCATGGCCCGGCTGATGCACACCGACCTCACGGTGACGATTACCGGCGCCAGCGGCACCGGCAAGGAGCTGGTCGCCCGAGCCCTGCACAATTTCGGCAAGCGGGCGCGCGGCCCGTTCGTCGCCATCAACATGGCGGCGATCCCGCGCGAGCTGATCGAATCGGAGCTGTTCGGCCACGAGAAGGGCGCCTTCACCGGCGCCACCGGGCGCGGCATCGGCAGGTTCGAACAGGCCGAGGGCGGCACCCTGTTCCTCGACGAGATCGGCGACATGCCGGCCGAGGCCCAGACCCGGCTGCTGCGGGTGCTCCAGGAGGGCGAGTTCACCGCCGTCGGCGGCCGCGCCGCCCGGCGCGCCGATGTGCGCATCATCGCCGCCACCCACCAGGACCTGCGCGCCCTGATCGATGTCGGGCGCTTTCGCGAGGACCTCTACTACCGGCTCAACGTGGTGCCGATCCGGCTGCCGCCGCTGCGCCAGCGGGTCGACGATGTCGCCGATCTGGCCCGCAACTTCCTGCGCCTGGCGGAACGGGAGGGGTTGCCCCGCAAGACCCTGTCGGGCGCGGCAATCGATCGCCTCAAGCAACATTCCTGGCCCGGCAACGTGCGCGAGCTGGAGAATCTGATGCGCCGCCTTGCCGCGCTGTGCCCGGACGACCAGATCCCGGCGGCGGTGATCGACCGGGAACTGACCGCCCAGACCGGCGGCGACGCCGCCGGCGATGGCGAGCCGGGCGTCACCGGGCGGACCCTGGGCGCCGCCGTCGAGCTGCATCTGAAGCGCTATTTCAACCTGCATGGCGAGAGCCTGCCGCCGGCCGGGCTGCGCGAGCGGGTGCTGCGCGAGGTCGAGTTGCCGCTGATCGCGCTGACCCTGTCGGCGACCCGGGGCAACCAGCTCAAGGCCGCCGAACTGCTCGGGATAAACCGCAATACCCTGAGAAAGCGAATCAGGGAGCTTGACATCCCGGTCACACGCGGCAAGAAACTGATGTAGTTTCGCAACAGTTGAACGACGAGGGTCCGGCCGGCCGGGCAATTGGCCGAACCGGGCTCCGCAAGAGGCAACGTGACCGATCTGGGCGCAATTTCCGCCCCGGCGCCAGGGCAGGGCGCCGGCCGCCAAAGACCCCGCTGGCTCGGGCGCGAGCTGATTTTCGGGTTGGTGCTGCTCGGCCCCTTGCTGGCGGTGGCGACGTCGGTGATCTTCGGTCTCGGCGAGGAGGGCGGCCCGGCCTCGCCGCTGCTGCGCATCGTGCTGCTTGCCGACCTGGCCTATTTCCTGGTCCTGACCACGGTGATCGGGCTGAAGATCGGCCAGTTGGTGATGGCGCGGCGGCGCAATTCGGCCGGGTCGAAGCTGCACCTGCGCCTCACCGGGGTGTTCGCCGCGGTGGCGCTGGTGCCGACGGTGATCGTCGCGGTGTTCGCCA
>JACZTQ010000329.1 GCA_022573605.1 Pseudomonadota bacterium
GGAAATCGCGGCGGGGCTGGTCCGGGTTGGAATGCAGCCGCTCGATCGGCACGGTGGCGGGCGGGCGGCCCGCCGGCGTATCGGCCTTCGGTGCGGGCGCGCCGGTCACCGGCACCGCCACCTCGTCGATATCGCCGCCGATCTCACCCAAAAGCGCCGCCAGGCCGCGCCCCAGGCCCCTGCGTTCCGGACTTCTGCTCATATCTGTCTCCTCATGCCGCCATCAGCGCCGCGTCGCGGCGCAGGAGTTCCCCGGCGAGCGCCCGGTAGGCCTGGCTGCCGGCGCAGTCCGGGTCGTAGAGCAGCCCCGGCAGCGCGTAGCTCGGGGCCTCGGACAGCCGGACATTGCGCGGAATGATGGTCTGATAGACCGTGTCGCCGAGGTTGAGGCGCACATCCTCGGCCACCTGGGCGGAGAGGTTGTTGCGCCGGTCGTACATGGTGAGCACGATGCCCTGCATCCGGAGCGGCGGGTTCAGCCGCGCCTGGATCCGTTTGATCGTGCCGAGCAACTGGGTCAGCCCTTCGAGGGCGAAGAACTCGCATTGCAGCGGCACCAGAACCGTGTCGGCCGCCGCCAGCGCGTTGACCGTGAGCAGGTTGAGCGAGGGCGGACAATCGATGATTATATAATCATAACAATGTGTTGGTGCGTCATCGCCGCTGTGCCTGAGCGCCGCGCGAAGGCGGTGCGAGCGGTCCGGAGTGGCAGCAAGCTCGGCATCGATGCCGGAGAGGTCCGCCGACGCCGGGGCGACGAAGAGGCTGAGATCGCCGCATCGCAAGGCGACCTCGGCGATGGTCCGGCCCTCGGTCAGGACGTGGTAGGTGGACACCGCGCGGCGCTCCGGCCCGATGCCGAGGCCGGTCGATGCGTTGCCCTGGGGGTCGAGATCCACCAGCAGAACCTGTTTGCCGGATTGCGCCAGTGCGGCGCCGAGATTGATCGCGGTTGTCGTCTTGCCGACGCCGCCCTTCTGGTTCGCCAACGCGATCACCCGCGCGGGTGATCGCGCCGTCATCCGCGCCGTCATCATTTCGGGGCGGCTTGCCGGAAAACCGTCCGAGATCGTGCCATCCGAGTTCATGTTCGGGGTTCGAGCTCCAGAATCCTCAGAACGGTGGCCTCCGGGTCGGTCCGGCTGGCGATCCGCTCTGCGCGAATATGCCAATGAGCGGTGGCCGCGGTCAATTCCGAATCGAGCCTGGCGCCCTTGGGGAAGAGGAAAACCGTGCCCGGACCCGTATGCCGAGCCGAAAACCGATGCGCCAGCGCGCAGAGCCGGTCGAGCGGCGCCAGGGCCCGGGCCGAGACGACGTCATAGCAGCGCGCTGGCAGGGCCTCGATCCGGCGCGGCTCGACCGTGACGTCGAGGCCCATCTCCCGCGCCGCCGTCGCCAGGAAGGCGGCCTTGCGGGTGTCGCTTTCGACCAGGGTGACGTGCAGGCCCGGCTGCTTTTCAGCGGCGAGCGCCGCGATCACCAGGCCCGGGAAGCCGGCGCCGGACCCGAGGTCGATCCAGGTCGACGCCGGCGCCGGCGCAAGATCGAAAAGCTGTGCGGAATCAGCGATATGGCGGGTCCATACGGTGTCGATCGTGGCCGGGGCCACGAGATTGATCCGGGCATTCCACCGGGTCAGAAGGGCGACAAGAGCCTCGAGCCGCACGCTCGTTTCACGTGAAACATCGAACTCGCGCAAGACCTCGTCCGGCGTCACGCCCCGCCCCGCTCAAGGTGACGCCTCGTGGGCTGTTCCGTGTGGCGCCGGTTCGCGCGCCGCCGCGAGACTGCCAGCACCAGGGTGAGCGCCGCCGGGGTCATGCCATCGATCCGGGCCGCCTGGCCCATGGTCGGTGGCTGGACAGCAGCGAGTTTTTGGCGCAGCTCGGCGGAAAGCCCGGAAATCCCGTGATAGTCCAGATCTTGCGGCAGGGGCCGGGCCTCTTCGCGCCGCATCGCCGCGACCGCCTCCCTCTGCCGGTCGATATACCCCGCATACCGCGCATCATGCTCGAGCTGCCTTGCGATTTCTGCGTCGAGCGCCGACAACTCGGGCCATATAGTGCTCAGGCGATCGAGGGTAATGTCCGGATAAGCAAGTAATTCCAATACGCTACGCCGCGTCCCGTCTTGAGTTATCGCGAGACCCCGGGCCCGGCCCTCGCCCGGTGTCAGGCTCAGGGACCGGGCAAGATCCCGGGCCCCCGAGAGCTCGCGCAGCTTTTTCTCGAAGGCCCGGCGGCGGCCGGCGGAGACGCAGCCGAGACCGATGCCGCGCGGGGTCAGGCGCTGGTCCGCATTGTCGGCCCGGAGCATCAACCGGAACTCGGCGCGCGAGGTGAACATGCGGTAAGGCTCGGTCACGCCCCGGGTGACCAGGTCATCCACCATCACCCCGAGATAGCCGTCGGCGCGGTCGAATATCACCGGATCGCCGCCGGCGGCCTTCCGCGCCGCATTGATCCCGGCGATCAGCCCCTGCGCCGCCGCCTCCTCGTAGCCGGTTGTGCCGTTGATCTGTCCGGCGAGATAAAGCCCGTCCAGCGCCTTGAGTTCCAGCGAAGGGCGAAGGGCGCGGGGGTCCACATAATCGTACTCGATGGCATACCCGGGCCGGACGATCCGCACCTGCTCAAGCCCACGGATCGAACGTACATATTCCTCTTGCACTTCTGCCGGCAGCGACGTCGATATTCCGTTCGGATAGATTGTGCTGTCGCTAACTCCTTCTGGCTCAAGGAAAATCTGGTGCGACTCTTTTTCCGAAAAACGCACGACCTTGTCTTCGATCGACGGGCAATAACGCGGGCCTACGCCCCCGATCCGGCCCGAGTACATGGCCGAACGACCGAGGTTGGCACGGATAATCTCATGCGTTCGGGGGTTCGTGTGGGTGATGTGGCAGTTGACCTGCGGCGCCGTCGGGCCAGCGCTCCGAAACGAAAACATCGTCGGGTGTTCATCGCCCGGTTGGGCCTCGAGCCCGCCGAAATCGATCGTTTTTCCGTCAAGCCGCGGCGGGGTTCCGGTCTTCAGCCGCCCGAGCGGCAGTCCCAGGTCCGCGAGGCGGTCCGCAAGACGGTCCGCCGCCGCGTCGCCAGCCCGGCCGCCGGATCGGCTTTCCGCGCCGACATGAATGACGCCGCGCAGGAAGGTTCCGGTGGTCAACACCACTGCCGTGGCCCGAATGCGCCCGCCGGAACCAAGCGCGACCCCGGCAACCCGGCCCATTTCGACAA
>JACZTQ010000043.1 GCA_022573605.1 Pseudomonadota bacterium
GGCGCGGCGCCGATCAGGTCGCGGGCGCGCCCGCCGCCCTCGACGCGAAGCTCCGAGGCGTAGGTATGGCGGAACAGCGCGCGCCAGGTCTCGTCCGCATCCGCCGTCTCCGGCGCCAGCCGTGCCGCCCACCAGGCCGCGGTCTCGACCGCCGCTGTCACGGCGTCGAGCACCGCCTCGCGATCGGCCGGAGCGCGCGCCCAGACCAGCGCCACCGGTTGGGTGAAGCGGGCCCAGAAGGTGGTGTCGATGGCGCCGGGGCGCATCCGGGCGCGAAAGGCGGCCAGAGTAGCCACCGCCACCTTTGCTTCGATTCGGGCGGCCTCGATCCCGGGCGGCCCGTCGATCACCTCGCGATAGACGTTGGGGGGCAGCAGCCGGTTGGCCAGCGCCGCCAGGCCGAAGCCGTGATAGGCGGTGTCGCTGTCGGTCAGCAGGTAGAAATCGAGCGGTCCCTCGCCGCTACCCTCGCGCAGCCTGGCGCCGTAGAACAGCACCGCCGCCACGCCGGGCCGGGCCGCCAGCCTGGCCGCCATCGCCTCGGCCTCGGGGCCGGCGGGGCGGCCGAGTTCCTCGATAATCAAATCGCGCAGTTCGGGCAGGGCGCGCGGTGCGGGCGCCATCACGGGTCGCCCAGCTTCTCCAGAGTCTCGTTGGCCCGCTTGGTCGCGGCCTCGAGCCTGGCCTCGAAATCCCGGATGTTCTTCTTCGGCTCCTGATAGAAGGCGGTCAGCTTGACCGCCTTGAGCAGGAGCCAGTTCACCAGCCGCCCGCCGGGGCGCATCGGCCGGTTGAAGTCGAGCAGCAGGACCACCCTTTCCTCGTCGGTATCGTTCCAGACCTCGTGATCGTAGGTATCGTCGATCACGAACACCTTGCCCTCCTCCCAGTTCATGAACTGCTCGCCGACCCGGATGCGGCACTTTTCGCGCTCCTCGGGGATGATCAGGCCCAGATGAGCGCGCAGGATGCCCTTGGTCACGCCGGTATGGGCCGGGATGTGATAGCCCGGCGCCAGGATCGAGAAAAACGCCGTGTGGATCTTCCCGGAACGGCCGATGATGTCGGCGGTGACCGGCGCCTGCTTGCAATTTGTCTCGAGCTTGCTGCCGAAGCCATAGAGAAAAAGAGTCTTCCAGTTGTCCGCCGTGGCGATCCGGTACTGGTCGGGCGATACTTCCTGGAAACCCGGGAGTTGCGCGCGGAACTTCAACACCTCGCGGACCTCGGCTTGGATCTCCTCCCAGCGGTCCTCGAATTCCTTCAGGAAGGGAAAGTGCTCGTTGCCGACAAACGGGGTGTCGGGCACCAGGCTCTGGCGCGACTGATAGGCGGAGACCCAGCGGGTCAGCCGCTTGCCATACCGCTTCACCCGGCGCCGGACCGGCCCCTTCAGTGTCGCCGGCTTCGGGGGCTTCTTGGGTTTTTGTGTTTCGACCGTCGCGTCAGCCATGACAGTCATGTCCTCGTGTTGCTTCGCGCCTAGTTACTGGCGCCGGGCATGGATGTCGAGCAGAGCCGGGCCGAATCAGAGCGAGATGAAGTCGATCTCCTCGCGCGCGGTCAGGGTCATCGGCCCATCCCGGCCGGGCGGGAATATCTCGCCGTCCATCACGAAGGGGGTATCGAGGCTCAACTCGATTCGCGATGCCCGCCCGCTGGTATAACCGGCGCGTATCATCCAGCGGCGCGGGCGGCCCAGCGCCAGGAAGGGTGCGGCAAGCGCCAGACGGCGCCCTGGCGCAGGCACGTCGAGCCAGCGGATCGGCCCGGGCCCCTCGCCCCAGAATGGGTTCATCCCGGCGATCAGCGGTCGTTGCAGGGTGGTCGCCAGCCCGATCAGCCGCGCCGCCTCGGCCGCCGGTGCGCCGTCGATTGCCATCGAGGTTGCGACACCCCGGCGCAGGGCGCGGCGCTCGGCCCCGAACAACGCCCGGCGCAGGGTCGAGAACACCGCCAGGGTGACCTGGCCCGGCCCCCGGGCGGCGATCTCCTCGCGGGCGATGCGGGTGCCGGCGGCATAGGCCCCCCAGCCGAGTATGAAACCGCGCAGTGTCGGGTGCTCGCCGGCCGCATAGTCGAGCCGCAACAGCGCCCGGCGGCGGAGTGTCAGCGGCGGCCCGGCTTCGAGGCGGCGCAGGACCTCGGCCATCGCATCCGGCGTGCGAAGCCCGCCGACCTCGCGGGCGATCAGGTTGGTGTTGCCGCGCGGCAGAATGCCGACCCGGGGCAGCGGGTCTCCCCAGATCTCCGGCAACCGGCTCAGGACCTCGCGCACGGTCCCGTCGCCGCCATCGATCAGGATCACCCCGGCCCCGGCGGCGTGGGCCGCGGCAAGGCCATCGGACAACTCGTCGAGCGTGCTGCAATCGATCGGGCGGACCCCGGCGGGCAGCGGGTCCGGCGCCCCGGAGGCCGATCTCAGGTTCCGGGTGCTGCTCGGGTTTCGGACCAGGGCGACCCCGGTCATGCCTCCGCCAGCCAGGAACTCAGCGGGCCGGTCCGGCGCGCCGCCAGAGCCTGGCCGATCCGCGCCAGGTGGATCAGGAAGCAGAGCACGGTCCAGACCGCCACCGCGATCAAGCCTTCGCGCGGCGCGCCGAGGGTCGTCGCGACCATCAGGATCAGCATGTTCGGGTTGCGCCGCGCGGTGATCTGCCGGAACAGGCTGTCGAAACGCCGCCAGATGTGAATCTGCATGCCGAACAGGTGCAGGAACAGCGCCTCCTCGCCGCGTTGCAGGATATAGCCGGCAACGATGACGCCCAGGGTCCAGCCGCCATCGTCCAGCGCCGTGCCCGAGGCGGCCAGGCCAACCGCCCAGGCCCAGTACCAGAACGGCGGGTGGATCAGGTCGATGCCATGGTCGAAGATATTGCCGAAGGGCGAGGATTGCAGGGTCACCCGCGCCAGCTTGCCATCGACCGTGTCGAGAAAGGTCATCGCCCAGGCGGCAACGATGCCAAGCCCGAACTGCCCGATCCAGAACAGCCAGAAGGCGACGCCCACCAGCACCGCGCTGGCCAGCGTGACCTGGTTCGGCGTGATCCCTTGCCGCGCGCACCAGCGCGTCGCGGGCAGGGCCAGCGGCGGCCAGACATGCTTGGTCACCAGGTCGGTGACGCCCTTGTAGCTGTCGTCGAACAATGCCTTCTCGACCGCTCGCCGGTCGGTCGCGGGGATCAGCAGGGGCACCAGCTTCTTGCGCAGATGGATATTGTGCCGCCCGGCCAGTGTCGCCGCGTCGATCGCCACCATCCCCTCGGGCAGGTCGCTGCCGGGGGTCGCGGTGTCGAGCAGCGCCGCGGCCCGGTCGCGGCTGGCGCCGTCGACCCGGGCCGCGAGCGCTCTGCCCGTCCCATCGACCAGGACCGCGCCCGGCGCCGTTTCCACCAGGGCGTTGAACAGGCTCGCGCCGTAGACTTGGTCGGCCCGGATGATGACATCGGCGTCGCCGGCGCGATCGGTCCCCGCAGCGTCGATTATCGTCAGGCCGGCGCGCGCGGCCAGCCGCTCCAGCCGCCTGGCCGGGGTCATCCCGAACGCCGCCGGGCCATCCGGGCGGACGATCAAAACTTTGCTCGCCGTCATGCCACCGCCTTCATTTTTCGTCTCACTGTTGGTAGTCCTTGGTGGTAACCCTTTGCGCGACCCCTGAAAAGAGCCCGGAGCGGCCTTGTCTGATCCCTTGATCCTCGCCCACCTGACCGACGCGCATCTGCCGCTGGGCCGGCCCTCGTTGTTCGAGGCGTTCTCCAAGCGCGGCCTCAGCCATGCCAACTGGCTGCGCAGCCGGCGCTTTCTGCATCGCGCGGAGGTCGCGGCGCGGATCGTTGCGGATCTCAAGGCCGCAAGGCCCGACTTCATCGCCATGACGGGCGATCTTGTCAACTTTTCGCTGGACGGAGAATTTGCCGCCGGGGCCGAATGGTTGTCCGGCCTTGGCCCGGCGGAGCGGGTTGGCGTGGTTCCGGGCAACCACGACGCCCTGGTGCGGGGGTTCGAGGCGCGCATGATGCGGCACTGGGGACCCCATGTCACCGGCGACGACGGGCGTCCGGGCTTCCCCTGGCTGCGGCGCCGCCGCGGGGTGGCGCTGATCGGGCTGTCCAGCGCGGTGGCGACGCTGCCGTTCATGGCCACCGGCAGGCTCGGCGACGGCCAGCTTCCCGCCCTGGCCCGGCTGCTGGCAGAGACCGGGCGCGAGGGTTTGTGCCGGGTCGTTCTGGTGCATCACCCGCCGACCTCGATCACCCGGGGCCGCAAGGCCCTGAGCGACCGGGCGGCGCTGTGCGAGGTGATCGCGACCCAAGGCGCCGAACTGGTGTTGCACGGGCACACCCACCGGGCCGATCTGTCGTGGATCGACACCGCGGCGGGGCGGGTGGCGGAGCCCAATAGACAGATGCCGACGCACCGAACCGCGGGAGGGCTGCATGACCAATGCGACAATGCGGAAATTCGGCTGGCCCGGAACCAGGATCACTGAGCTGGAACACTGGGCGGTGATGCTGCGCCCGCAACAATGCACCCTGGGCGCGGTGATCCTGGCCTGCAAGCAGCCGGTCACGGCCTTTGGCGAGGTCGATGCCGCCGGGATGGCGGAACTGGGGTTGGCGGTGACGGCGGTCGAAGCCATGTTGCAAGCCGCCATCGGATACGAAAAGATCAATTATCTCATGCTGATGATGGTTGATCCTGATGTTCATTTCCATGTTGTTCCACGCTACGGCGGAGAGCGAACCCACCAGGGCCTGGCGGTTGCCGACGCCGGTTGGCCGGGGCCGCCGCGCCTCGACGCCTTTGTCGAGCCCGGCCCGGATGCGGCGGCGGCCCTGATCGCGCATCTCCGGGCACACTGGCCGGGATGACCTGCCCCCGGATGGCTTGGCGATGACGCCCCGGCGCTTCACCGTCACCCGGATCGACCGCTATCTGCTGTGGCGGATGGCGCCACGCATGGGGGTGGCGCTGCTGGTCACGCTGCTGGCGTTGATGCTGGAGCGGGTCCTGCGGCTGATCGACCTGGTCGCCACCCAGGGCGCATCGCTGGATCTGGTGGTGGGCATGGCGCTGAACCTGGTGCCGCATTATCTGGGGCTGGCGCTGCCGGCGACGTTCTGCATCGCGGTCCTGACGGCGCTGGCCGCGCTGTCGAGCGAGAACGAGATCGACATGCTGGAAAACGCCGGCTGGTCGCTGCGCCGGATCGGCGCGCCCTTCATTGCCGCCGCGGTGGTGCTGGCGCTGATCAGCCTGCCGCTGTTCGGCGTGTTGCAGCCCTACTCACGCTACGCCTATCGGGCGATCAAGCACGCGGCGCAAAATGCCGGCTGGACCGGGCGCCTGGAGGAGGGCGTGTTCGTCGATGCCGGCAACGGCCTGCTGATCTCCGCCGGCGAGATCGACCCCACCGGGCGGGTGCTGTCGCGGGTCTTCGTGATCCAGCGCGACGAGGACACCGAGTCGGTCTACACCGCCAAGCGCGGCCTGATCCTGCCGGACCCGGAGGCGCGGGTCGTGCGCCTGTTGCTGAAGGACGGGCGCGGGCTGGTGGCCGGCGGCTGGCTCGATTTCGAGACCATGAAACTGGCCCGCGAGTTCGCCATCGACCGCAACCCGTTCCGGCCCCGCGGCCGCAGCGAGCGCGAGCTGACCTTCGGCGAGCTGCTGACCCGCGCCAGCGGCGCCGACGGGTTCCCGCCCGAGCCGCGCTACCTGGCCGAGTTCCACGGCCGCCTGGTGCGGACCTTCGCGCTGATCGGCGTGGCGCTGATGTCGATCCCGCTGGGCGTGACCCGCAAGCGGGCGCCGGCCTGGCCGCGCATGGTGCTCGCCCTGGCGATTCTGGTCGCCTTCGACCAGATCCTGCAGACCGTGCAGTCGCTGGCCAGTCTCGGCCGGATCGACCCGGCGCTCGGGTTGTGGGGGGTCGGCGCGGCTTTCACCCTGGGCAGCGCCTGGCTCTACGCGGTGACGCCGGGACAGGGGTCGCCCTCGCCGCTGCGCGGGGTACTGCGCCGCTTCGATGCGCTGTTCGCCGATCTGGCCATCTTCGGGCGTCGCGCCGGCGGCTGGTTGGGGCTCGGGCCATGACCCTGGCGCTCTATCTGTCACGTCATGTCGGGATCCGGATCGTGGCCGTGCTGGCCGGCTTCGTGGCGCTCGGCCTCAGCCTCGACATGCTGGAGAACGCCGCCAGAATCATCGAGCGCCACGGTGTCGCCGGGCTCGGTGAATATACCCTGCTGCGCGCACCCCTGGTCCTGGTCACGATCCTGCCGCTGGGCGTGCTCTTTGGCGCGGCGCTGGCCTTCCTCGCGCTGGCCGCGCGCAACGAGATGGTGGTGCTGCGCACCGCCGGATTCAACACGGTGCGGGCGCTGTTGCTGCTGATCCCTCTGGCCGCGGTCTGCGGCCTGGCGCAGAGCTATCTGGCGGCGCGCCTCGGCCCGGCCGCCGAACAGGCGCTGGTGGAGCGGTTTCCCGGCCTGTTCGAGACCCGGGCGATCGAGGAAGAGATCTGGCTGCGCGACCGGCATGCGGTGATCCGGATCGGCCGGACCGAGGCGGACGGCGCGGTGCTTGGCGACATCAGCATTTTCCGGATCGGCGCCGACGGCAAGCTGATGCAGCGGATCGATGCCGCCGCCGCGCGCCATTCAAGCGCCGGATGGGTGCTCGAGGCGGTGACCGTGCAGCGCCCGGACAGGGCCAAGGAAACCGTCGCTCAAATGCCTTGGATGACGCGGCTCAGCCCGGCCAGCATCCTCGGCGCGGCGCGGCGCCCGGAACTGGTCGATACCGGCAAGGTGCGCCAGATCCTGGCCGGTGTGCTGCCCGGGGGCGGGCGGGGCACGCCGTTCTACACGGTCCAGCTCTGGCGCAGCTATTCGGCCCTGGTGTCGCCGATGGTGATGCTCCTGTTCGGGGCGATGGCGAGTTTCGGCCTCAGCCGCAGCGGTGGCGGGGCGCGCTATGTCGCCCTGGGGCTGGTGGGGGGGGCTGCCTTTGTCCTGATCGACGGGGTATTCACCTCGCTCGGCGAGGCCGGCGCGATGGACGCGGCACTGTCCGCCTTTCTGGCGCCGGGGTTGTTTTTCGCCATCGGCCTGTGGTCGATCGTGGTGATCGAGGAATGAGGGTTCCGTCGTCAGGGCCGGGAAGAGGGGCTGGAGAGCAGATGCTCAGCGTGACGCCGGTCGAGGGCCGCCGACAGATCGAGGCGTTCATCCGGCTGCCGGGCCGGCTGTCGGCGGCCGATCCGAACTGGGTCGAGCCGTTGTGGCTGGAGCGCCGGCGGTTCCTGTCGCCGCGCACCAATCCGTTCTATGAGCACGCCGAGGTCGCCTTGTGGCTGGCCCGGCGCGGCGGCCGCGCGGTGGGCCGGATCAGCGCCCAGATCGACCGCCTGGCGCCCGAAATCGACGGGCTGAAGGCCGGCTCCTTCGGCATGCTGGCCGCGGAAGACCGCCCGGAGACGCTGGCCGCACTGTTCGCGACGGCGCAGGACTGGCTGCGCGAGCGCGGCGTGGCGGTGGTGCGCGGCCCCTTCGACCTGTCGATCAACCAGACCTCCGGCCTGCTGGTCGAGGGCTTCGACACCCCGCCCTCGCTGATGATGGGGCACGACCAGCCTTGGCTCGGCCCCGGCGTCGAGCGGCTCGGCTACGCCAAGGCGCAGGATCTGGTCGCCTATCGCATGGATTGCAGCCGCGGTTTGCCGGAGCGCCTCCGCAGGATGTCCGAGCGGGCCTCGGAAGGGCTGGTGCTGCGCTCGCTCGACATGCGCCGCTACCGCGAGGAGATCA
Organism: Pseudomonadota bacterium; assembly: GCA_022573605.1. Lineage (GTDB taxonomy): Bacteria > Pseudomonadota > Alphaproteobacteria > Rhodobacterales > Rhodobacteraceae > Thermohalobaculum. The sequence goes on from JACZTQ010000043.1 coordinate 7,812, forward strand.
GCACCATCACCAGCATCTTCAACGACGCCTGGGCCGGCAACTGGGGCTTCATCCCGCTGACCGAGGCCGAGATCGACGCCATGGCCGACGAGATGAAGCCGATCCTCGATCCGGAACTGGTGAAGATCGCCGAGTTGCACGGCGAGCCGGTCGCCTTCATCGTGCTGCTGCCGAATATCAACGAGGCGCTCGCCGGTCTGGGCGGGCGGTTGCTGCCGTTCGGCTGGGCCAAGCTGCTGTGGCGGCTCAAGGTCACCGGGATGCGGACCGCGCGGGTGCCGCTGATGGGGGTGCGGCGCGCGCATTCGCAATCGCTGCTCGGCAAGATCCTGCCGATGAAGCTGATCTACGCGCTCCAGACCCGGGCGCTGGCGCGCGACATCCGCGAGCTGGAACTGAGCTGGCTGCTGGAGGACAACCGGCCGGTGCGCCGGGTGATCGAAATGCTGGGCGGGCGGCTGGTGAAGACCTACCGCATCTACCAGAAGCGGCTGGCATGAGCTGGACCGCGGTGGTCCTGGCCGGCTCGCGCGGGGCGGCCGATCCGGTCGCCCGGGCCAGCGGCGTTTCGCACAAGGCGTTCGCCGAGATCGCCGGCAAGCCGATGATCGCCCACGTCCTCGATACCCTGGCGGCGGCGCCCTCGATCGACGGCGTCGTCGTGGTCATCGAGCGTTCGGCGCCGGAGTTGCCGCGCCCGGGTGTCCGGCGGATCGACGCCGCGCGCTCGCCGTCGTCGAGCGCGCTCGCCGGTTTCGAGGCGGCGGGAGCGCCGGTGCTGGTGACGACGGCGGATCATCCGTTGCTGACGGTCGAGATGGTCGAGCATTTCATCGCCGCCGCGACCGGCGCGGGGATCGACGTGGCCGCCGGCGTCGCCCTGCGCCCGGTCGTCGAGCAGGCCGGCTCGACGGCGCCCCGCACCTATCTGCGGTTCCGCGACGGCGAGGCCAGCGGCTGCAACCTGTTTGCGCTGATGACCCCCCGGGCCAAGGCCGCGCTGACCTACTGGCGCAAGCTGGAGGCGAAGCGCAAGCAACCGCTGCGCATGGCCTGGGCGGTGGGGCCGTTCACCCTGATCCGCTACGCGCTGGGAATGCTATCGACCGCTGCCGCGGCGGCGGCGCTCGGCCGCGCCGCCGGCTGCCGGGCGGCGCTGATCGTGCTGCCGTTCCCGGATGCCGCCCATGACATCGACAAGCCGGCCGACCTGGCCTTCGCCGAGGCCCGGCTGGCGGCGCGCGGTGATGGAAGCTGAGACCGCTGGTCAGCTTTCGGGGGTGGGAACGCAGGCCAGGGTCCGGTCGGGGTCCGGCCGGGTCCAGACCTCGGTCTTGCCGAACAGCCGGAAGCCGATATACCCCCGCAGTTCGAGCCGGCCGTCATCGCGCAGCGCGATATCCAGATTGTAGGTATTGCCCTTTTTCGGATCGTAGAACTTCCCCCCGCGCCAGACCCTGTCGCTCCTTCCCCGCAGACCCCGGACCACCTCGATGCCGCAATATCCCCGTCGCCGCAAGGCCGGGTCCGGGTTGTGTTTGTCGCGCTTGAATTCACCGTTGTTCCGGTAGGGTTTGATCACCCAGATGATCTTGCCGCAAAGGTACTCCTCGCAGCGGTAGAGTTCGATTGCGATCTTCTCCGACTCGGCCATCCAGTTCCCCAGCAATCCGGATGGCTCCGGCTCCGACGCCCTGGCGAGGTATGGGGTCGCAATCACGGCAAATACCGCAGCCAGCAATACCAGGCCGGGCAGCGGGCCGCGAACAGCCGTTGCAGGTCTTCCGATCACCCCAAGGTCTCCTGTCCCACAATCCGCCCCGAATATAGGAAACCGGGTCCCAGCGTTCAATCGGCGGGCCCTGGCCCGGCCGTCAGGCCAGATAGCCCGGCAGCCGTTCGAGAAAATGCTCGATATCCTCGCGCGTGGTGAAGAGATGCGCCGATGCCCGGATACGTCCATTGTCACCCCAAACCAGAATTCCGTCCGCGTCGGCCTTGCGAAGGAAAGACCGTGTATCTGAACGGACAAAGGCGGCATTTCCGGCGCGCGATTCAGGCGCCGTGGGGGTCATCACCTCCAGCCCCAGCGCGGTCATGCCCGCGATCAGCCGCCCGCTGAGGTGGCGCAGATGCGCGGCGATGGCGTCGATGCCGTAACTGTCGAGGTAGTCGAGCGATTCGCGCAGCAGATAGGCGCCAAGGTGACCGGCGTTGCCGTATTCGGCCCGTCCGGCGTCTTGCCTGAGGTGGAACTCGCCGGGGTCCGCCGCCGCCGTCGCCGAGACCCAGCCGGCCCCGAGAGGCGTGAAATCGGGCCGGCGGCGGCGGTTCCAGGCGAGAATGCCCTCGTGGATGCCGAGGGCGAACTTGTAGCAGCAGCTCACGGTGAAATCCGCCAGGTCGCCGCGAACCGGGACCGCGCCCAGCGCGTGGCTGGCATCGACCAGCAGGGCGGTGGGGGTATCGCGCAAGCCCGCCGAGATCGCCGCCAGGTCGATGTGCTGGCCGGTCAGGGCGTTGACCTGGCTGAGGTAGACCAGGCGGGTCCGGGCGTCGCAGGCGGCCAGCAATTGCCCGCTCTGCAAGACCCAGCCCTGGGCCGGAACCAGCCGCAGCTCCACGCCCTGCCGCTTCAGGCTGGCCAGCGCGTAGCGTCCGGAGGCGTAGTCAAGCTCGGGCGCCACGACGTTGTCGCCGGGCCGCCAGTCGAAGCTGGAGACCACCCGCATGATGGCTTCGGAGGCGTTGCCGAGCAGGGCGATGTCGCCCGGCTCCAGCCCGGTCCAGCGGGCGATGCGGGCGCGGACCTCTTCGATCACCTCCCAGTGCCGCCAATAGCCGGAATAACCCGCCGCCTTGTCCGCGGCGAAGCGCTCGAAGGCCGCGCGATGCGCCTTCAGCAGCGGCGGCTCGCCGCCGGCCGCCAGGTGCACCTTGCCCTCCAGGCCGATGAAATCGCTCTTGGGCGCTGGCAATGTCCGGGTCATCGTCTCGGCTCCTGATGGCTCAATAGTTCTCGGCTTCGCGCGGCGCTGGGCCGAAATCGCCGGCCGATGAAGGCATCTATCACAAGACTCTGCCTCTACGGCAAATTGATTATACAATCCATAGGCTTACAAGTTGACCCCCGGTTCGGATAAATCGGATGTATATCTGTCGAGAACCTGATCTATAATGCGGTTCTCATCGCAATGAACGACATGCATATGGACCAAATATGCGTGAATAAACAATGACTTATAGGGAGTCTGACCATGAAACGCCTGTTACTATCCAGCCTAGCGGTCGTCGCGCTGGCAATCCCGGCCCAGGCCGCGGAGTGCCCGGCCGTCACCGTCGCCGACCCGATGGGTATCGCCGCCGGCGCCTTCCCGCAGCAGTATGACCTGGCCGAGTTCGAGGCCGCCGCCAACTGCACGCTGACCTTCCAGGAGAACCCGGCGATCGGCGATCTGAACGGCCGGATCCAGGGCAACCCCACGCTTCCGCCGCTGGCCGACCGCCTGCCGGCGGAGCCGCTGGTGGTGGCGCCCTATGACCAGATCGGCCACTATGGCGGCACCTTCGACATGCTGTCGAACGCGCCCGAGGCCGGCACCTCGGACCTGCTATCGACCCGTCACGTCAACCTGGTGCGCTACTCGGACGACCTGGAGACGATCGTGCCGAATGTCGCCAAGAGCTGGGAGTGGAACGCCGACTTCACCCAACTGACGTTCACCTTGCGCAAGGGCCACAGGTGGTCCGACGGCGCGCCGTTTACCGCCGAGGACGTCGCGTTCTGGTACAACAACCTCGAAATGGACGTGAATGTCATGGCCAAGCCGAAGGATTATGTGCTGGTCGCCGGCGAGCGGATGACGGTCGATGTGCTCGACCCGCAGACCGTGCGCTTCAACCTGCCGTCGCCGAAGCCGGGCCTGCTGGCGCACTTCGCCACCTCCTACGCCCAAGGCTTCCAGCCCAAGCACTTCCTCGGCCAGTTCATCCCGGACCTCAACCCGGACGCGGACAAGCTGGCGCAGTCGATCGGCTTCGAGAACGGCTATGCCGTGGTCTCCGCCTACTATGGCAGCTCGGACTGGACCGACACGCCGTCGCCGATGCTGGCCCATCCCGACAAGGTGCCGGGCATGCCGAAGGCGGTGATGCCGTCGCTGGAGAGCTACATCACGGTTGTCGATACGACCGATGGCCGCCACTACGTGGCCAACCCCTACTTCTTCCAGGTCGATACCGCCGGCAACCAGCTTCCCTACATCAACGAGCAGGATGAGATCTACATCAACGAGAACGAAGTCCGCCTGCTGAAGCTGGTCAATGCCGAGGTCGACTACAAGTCGCAGTCGGTGCAACTGCCGGGGGCCCCGATGCTGATGGACGGCGCCGAGGCTGGCGACTACAGTATCGACCTTAAGCCCACGATCGGGATGGGATCCCTCGCATTCAACATGACCTCTGCCGATCCGCAGAAGCGAGCACTCTTTGGTGACCTCAGGTTCCGCCAGGCGATGTCGGTGGCAATAAACCGCGACGAGATCAACGATGTTGCGTTCTTCGGCCTCGGTGTGCCAAAGCAGTACATCGGCTTCTCGCCGACGCCCGAGTTTATCGACGCCAAGTGGACGGACTACTACGCTCAGTATGATCCGGCCCTGGCGAACAAGCTCCTGGATGAGGTTGGTTTTGTCGACCAGGATGGTGATGGTTTCCGCGACCTGCCGAACGGCGACAAGCTTGTGCTCAATATCCAGTTCGCCACGCAAGGTATGTCCGGCCAGGTTGCCGAACTCGTCGGGCAGCACTGGTCGGAGGTCGGTGTCCAGACCACGGTGAAGGAGATCACGCCGGACGAGTTCCGCTCGGCGCAGTCGTCGAACCAACTCGACGTCACTGCATGGGAGAAAGGTATGCCGCTGGCGATGGTTATCGGTCTCGCCGAGGCTTTCGTGCCGCCCTACGGTGGTTACTTCGGCGGCCGAACGAACATGCTGTGGGCCGAGTACATCGATAGTGACGGCGCGAACGGCGTAAAGCCGCCGGATTGGGCGACCCAGATGATGGACGACATCAATTCGTTCCAGTCTGCCGAGGCGGGCAGCCCGGCCTCGGCAAAATTCGGGGCGGCTCTGGTCGAGGGCCTGACCGGGAACCTGGTGATGATCGGAACGGTTCAGGCGCCGAATCCGATATATCACCGGAACGCGCTGAAAAACTTCCCGGTCTTCAAGACCTGGTCCTACGAGTACTACCGGACCTACCCGTACCGGGCTCCGCAGTGGTTCCTGGACGAATAGAGTTGAGGCTAACGCTTTGACAACGGGCCGGGCGCCGTCAGCACATGGCGGCGCCCTTGGCAGACCAGCCGGTCCCCGGGCAGGCCATCGGCCGCCCGGGGGGCCGGTGATCGGGGCTGCGGGGTGACATCCATCACAAGATTTCACCTCTGAGGTGAATTCATCATTTAATCCAAGGCCTTGCGGTTGGCCCTCTGCTTCGCAGAAATTGGATATCTATCTGTCGTGAACCTGACCTATAATACGATTCGCACCGAAGTGAACGGCGTGCATACGCACCAGATATGTGCGAACGAACAACGACTTACAGGGAGATCAATGATGAAACGCCTGTTGCTATCCACTCTGGCGGTCTGTGTGCTGGCGATCCCGGCCCAGGCTGCGGAGTGCCCGGCCATCACCGTCGCCGACCCGATGGGTATCGCCGCCGGCGCCTTCCCGCAGCAGTATGACCTGGCCGAGTTCGAGGCCGCCGCCAACTGCACGCTGACCTTCCAGGAGAACCCGGATATCGGCGCTCTGAACGCCCGGATCCGGGGCAACCCCGCCCTGCCGCCGCTGGCCGACCGTTTGCCGTCGGAGCCGCTGGTGGTGGCTCCCTATAACGAGATCGGCCGCTATGGCGGCACCTTCGACGTGCTGTCGAACGCCACCGAGGCGGGCACCTCGGACTTCCTGTCGGTGCGCCATGTGAACCTGGTGCGCTATTCGGACGACCTTCAGACGGTGGTGCCGAACATCGCCAAGAGCTGGGAGTGGAACGACGATTACACCCAGCTGACTTTCACCCTGCGCAAGGGCCACAGGTGGTCGGACGGCGCGCCGTTCACCGCCGATGACGTGAAATACTGGTACGACAATCTGGCGCTTAACCCCGATGTGATGGCCAAGGCGAAGGATTATGTTCTGGTCGCCGGTGAGCGTATGGAGATCGTGGTTATCGATCCGCAGACCGTGCAGTTCAACCTGCCGGCGCCGAAGCCGGGCCTGATCGCGCACTTCGCGACCTCTTTCGCGCAAGGCTTCCAGCCCAAGCACTTCCTGGGCAAATGGGACCCGAAACTTAACGCGGATGCGGATGCGATGGCGCAAGAGGCCGGGTTCGAGAACGGTCTGGCGGTTATATCGGCCTATTACGGCAACTCGGACTGGACCGACACACCGTCGCCGCTGCTGAGCAAGCCGGACGAGGTTGCCAGTCTGCCAGCGGATGTCGTGCCGACGCTGGAGTCTCACATCACCGTCACGGATACGACCGAAGGCCGCCACCTGGTGGCAAACCCGTATTTCCACATGGTCGATACGGCTGGCAACCAGTTGCCTTACATCAGCGAGCAGGACGAGGTTTACATCAACGAGAACGAAGTCCGTATCCTGAAGCTGGTCAACGCCGAAGTAGACTACAAGGAGCAATCGCTGCAGCTGGCTTCGGCGCCGCTGTTGATGGAGAATCAGGAGAAGGGCGACTATACGATCGACCTGCGGCCGGAGATCACGATATCGACCTTCGCCTTCAATGTGACCTCGGAAGATCCGGGCAAGCGTGCGGTCTTTGGCGACGTGCGCTTCCGCCAGGCGATGTCGGTCGCGATCAATCGTGAGGAGATCAATCAAGTTGCCTATTTTGGTCTGGGTGAAGGGAAACAGTATATCGGCTTCTCACCCCCGCCCAAGTTCGTCGATCCGAAATGGGTGCAGCACTTCGCCCAGTACGACCCGGCACTGGCGAATTCGCTGTTGGACGAGATCG